>JBBIHW010000114.1:0-8979 GCA_037446795.1 Acidobacteriota bacterium | reverse complement strand
GGGCGCGCGCGCGCGTCGAGCGGCTGTTCGACCTCGAGAAGACCGCCGCCCTGCTGCGCGAGGAGATGGAGCGGGCGGTGGCCGGCCCCGAGCCGTTGAGGGCCTCGCCGTGAGCGCGGGAGCGGAGATGCGCGGGCGCCTGGCGCGGCTCGGGCGGCTCTACCGGAGGTTCTCGCCGCTGCTGCGACCGCACCGCGCCCGGCTGCTCGCGGCCGGCGCCTGCATGGTCGGCTCGATCGTCGCGGGTCTCCTCGCTCCCTGGCCCGTCCAGATGGTCCTCGACGGTGTTCTCCTCGGCGAGCGCGGCCGCGGCCTGCTCGCCTGGGCCGACGCGCTCCTGCCGGAGGACCGGCTCTCCCTGCTCGCGGCTGGATGCCTCGCGCTGGTCGCCCTGACCGCCCTTCGCGGGCTGTTCTCGTACGGGCAGAGACTGCTGGCAGCGGCCGTCGGCCACAGGGTCGTCTCGGAGCTGCGGCTCGCCGTGTTCGCCCGGCTCGAGAGGCTCTCTCTCGCCTTCCACGACCGGCGCTCCTCGGGCGACCTGCTGGTTCGCATGACCGGGGATGTGAGCATGCTGCGCGAGGTGCTCGCGCCGGCCCTTCTCGATGCGGTCTCGAGGCTTCTCGTGCTGGCCGGGATGGTCTCCCTCATGGCGTGGATGGATCCGGCGCTCACGCTGGTCGCGGTGGGGATGATGCCGCTGCTCGGCCTCGCGACCCTGCGTTTCGGCAGGCGCATCCGGGCCGTGGCCCGCCAGCAGCGCCGGAAGGAGGGGCGGCTCGCGGGCCTGGCGGCGGAGGTGCTGGCCTCGATCGCCATCGTCCAGGCCTATTCGCGGGAGAAGGAGATGGCGGAGCGAATCTCGCGGCAGAGTGCGAGGGGCCTGCGGGCGGGCCTCAAGTCGGCTCGGCTCGAGGAGTCGCTCGCCCGCCTCGTCGAGCTCACCCTCGCCGCCGGCTCCGCAGCCGTGCTGTGGGTCGGGGCGAGCCGCGCGCTCGCGGGAGCGCTCTCGCCGGGCGAGCTCGTCGTCTTTCTCGCCTACCTGCGCGGGATCTACCGGCCCGTGGAGTCCCTCGTCCGGACCGCGAGCCGCGCGAGCAAGGCCGTCGCCTGCGGGGAGAGGATCGTCGAGGTGCTGGACTCGGGCGAGGAGATCCGCGAGGCGCCCGACGCCGTCGAGCCGCCAGCCTCGCCGGGCGAGGTCGTCTTCGAGGATGTGACGTTCGGCTACGACCCAGCGCGGCCGGTCCTGGCGGGTGTTTCCTTCCGCATCGGCCCGGGAGAGAAGGTCGGGCTCGTCGGCCCCTCGGGGGCGGGCAAGTCCACCATGCTGGCGCTGCTGCTGCGGCTCTACGAGCCGCAGCGGGGGCGGATCCTCGTCGGCGGGCGCGACATCCGCTGCTTCCGCCTCGACAGCTGGCGCCGGCAGGTCGCCGTCGTCCTGCAGGAGCCCTTCCTGTTCAGCATCTCGGTGGAGGACAACATCCGGGTGGGCCGGCCCTCGGCCTCCCGCGAGGAGGTCGTGGCGGCGGCGCGCGCTGCGGGCGCCCACGAGTTCGTCGAGGCGCTGCCGGGGGGCTACGCATGCGTCCTCGGCGAGCGGGGGACCTCCCTGTCCCGCGGCCAGCAGCAGAGGATCGCGCTCGCCCGTGCCGTCCTGCGGGACGCGCCGATCCTGGTGTTCGACGAGCCCACCACCGGGCTCGACGGCCGGACCGAGGCGGAGGTCCTCCGGACGCTGGCCCGCATCGGGCGTGGCCGAACCGTGCTCTGGATCGCTCACGACCTCGAGCAGATCCTCGGTTGCCCGCGGGTTGTCGTGATTCGAGACGGGCGGCTCGCGGAGGACGGCTCGCCCAAGGTGCTCCTCGAGAGATCGCCGGCCTTCCAGGGGCTCGTGCTGGGAGGGCAGCGATGAGCGCCGGGCCGCGCCTGCTCGATCCGGCGCTCCCCGCTCTCGATGTCGCCCTCGACCGGAACGCCGTCGCCCCCGTCCTCGCGGCGCTGCTCGGCGAGGAGGGAGGCGACGGGCTGCGTGTCCTCTCGGCCGACATCGTCAAACACAAGCGGGGCCGCCGTTGCGCGATCGTCTACTCGCTCGAGCGACGGGGGGGGCCGATCCGCCTCTTCGCCAAGGTGTTCGGGGGCGACCGGGGAGCCTCGGTTCTCACGACAATGGCGCGCGTCTCGGAAGCGGTCGGGGGCGGCGAGCTGCGCGTGCCCCGCCCCGTCGGCTACGACCCGAGCCTGCGCCTGCTCGTCACGGAGTTCCTCGAGGGGACGAGCCTGGCGGTGGCGCTCTACCGCGGGCTCTCGGACCTCCCCGCGATCCGCATGGCAGCCTCGATCGCCGCACTGCACGCCGCGCAGGCGAGCCTCCCGCGACGCTGGACCGCGCAGAAGGAGGTCCGCAACACCGCGGAGTGGATCGCGGGCCTCACCGGCCGCGGCGGGAAGCCGGGCGGGCGCGCTCTCGAGCTGCTCGGGTGGCTCGAGCGGGAGACGGCGCGGCTTCCCGAGGCGGCCGACACGGTCGTCCACCGCGACTTCTACGCCGATCAGGTGCACGACTGCGGGGGGGCGACGGCGATCCTCGACCTCGACGACGCACGGCGCGGGGATCCGGCCGTGGACGTCGGGAACTTTCTCGCGCACCTCGCGCTTCGTTGCCTGCAGTTCCCGGAGACGTCGAGCTCGTGCGCTCGGGCCCGCGCGCCGTTCCTCGACGCGTACTGCGGGCGCCGGGAGGGAGCTCTCGGCGACGGCTTCGAGCGGCGGATCCGGTTCTACGAGGCGGCCTCGCTGCTGCGACTGTCGGGAGTGTACGCCGCCCGGCCCCGCTGGTCCCGGTCGCTGCCGCAAGCCCTGCTCCACGCCTGCGAGCAAGCGTGCGCGGCATTGGCCGGTTCGTGAGGACGGGATCCTTCCACGGAGGTAGGCGAATGCGGTCCAGGGTTCTCGCTTCGTTCCTGGTTCTCGCCGCGGTCTCCTCGCCGGGTCTGGCCGCCACGATCTCGGGCCGGGTCACCGACCAGCGGGGCGACCCGATTCCGGGCGTGGACCTCGACTTCTTCGTCGTGTCCACCGGCCAGGAGCAGTCGGCCAACAACGACGTGACCGACGCGGGCGGCAACTACGCGACGACGGTTCCGAACCAGGTCTACGACGTCACCTACACGCCGCCGGCGGGCAGCCGCTACGCCGGCCACATCGAGCGCAACGTGAACCTGAACGTGAACCAGGTCCGAGACATCGTTCTCCGGGATGCGTGGTTCGTGTCGGGAGACGTCGTCCGGCAGGACAACGGACAGCCCGCGGCGAGCGTGGACCTGGACTTCGAGGACCTGGCCACGGGCGAGAAGATCTTCACCCCGAGGGACAACACGGACGTGGCGGGCCACTACAGCGTCGCGGTGCCGATCGGCATCTACCGGATCACCTTCGACGGTCCCGCGCCGGCGCTGCCGAGCGACCCGCCGCAGCTCGCCACGGAGATGCGCGAGGAGGTCAGCGTGACCGGGGAGCGGGACTTCTCGCTCCCGCTCGTGTCCATGGCTCGGGGCTACGCGGTGGAGGGAGAGGTCCAGGACTCGAAGGGCGACGCGGTGCCGAACGTGGACCTGGACTTCCGGCCTGCGGGCCAGCAGCAGAAGGTCTTCACCCACCACGACAACACGGACGCCCGCGGCCGCTACCGCGTCATCGTGCCGCCCGGCACCTACGACATCGAGTTCGATCCTCCCCCCGGGTCGCCCCTGGCGGCGAAGACCCGGAAGAACGTCACGGTCTCGGCCGACGTCAACCTAGGCGTGGAGGTCCTGGCCGACGGCTGGGCCGTGCAGGGCTTCGTGCGGGACCCGGCCGGCAGCGGCCTGAGGGGCGTGGACCTGGATTTCGCGGTCACCGCCACGGGCGCGCCCGTGCCGACGGCGCACGACGACACGGACGCGGCCGGGCACTACCTGGTCCGCGTCCCGAGCGGCACGTACGACATCACGTTCACGCCGCTCGTCAGCTCGCTCGTGGACCCCGACACGAGCCCGAGCGTTTCCATCAGCGGCAACCGGACGCTTCCCGACCACATCCTGCTCTGGCACGACGAGGACGCCGACACCGTTCCCGACTCCAGCGATCGGTGTCCGCTCGTCGCGGACATCAACCAGGACGACGCGGACGCCGACGGCGTCGGGGATGCCTGTGACAGCTGTCGGTCGGCCGCGAATCCCCGCCAGGAAGACAACGACCGCGACGGGGCCGGCGACGCCTGCGACGCCGACGACGACAACGACGGCCTGGCCGACGCGAGCGATTCCGACCGGGACGGTGACGGTGTCGCGAACACCTCGGACAACTGTCCGGACCGGCGCAACCCCGGCCAGCTCGACCGCGACGGCGACGGCACGGGCGACGGTTGCGATCCCGACGACGGGGAGGTCGAGGGGCTTCGCGCCGGAAGCAAAGCCGGCTTCGCATGGGCCCCCGAGACGGGCGCCCTGGGCTACCAGGTGTACCGGCAGCGCCTCGAGTGGCTCTCGCGGGTCAACTACGGGACGTGCTTGCGCGACGACCATGGCGCGCCCGTCTTCCTCGACCGCGAGAACCCCGCCCCCGGAAAGGCGTTCGTCTACCTCGTGACCGCCCGGATGGCCTGGGGCGAGGGCAGCCTCGGCCGGCGCGGCGACGGGGTCGAGCGCCCGAACCATCGCCCGTGCCCGTGAGAGGAAGACCGCGGCCCCCTCGCCCCGTGCTGGTGGCGGCCGCACTCGCCGCCGCCTGCGGCTTCCAGCCGCGCCAGCCGGCACCGCCCTCGGTCGTCCTGCTCGTCGTTGACGCGTTGCGGCCGGACCACCTCGGCTGTTACGGGTACGGCCGGCCGACGGGCCCCGAGATGGACCGCCTCGCCGCGCGCTCGGTGCGCTTCGCCGAGGCCGTCTCCGTCTCCTCCTGGACGAAGCCCTCCGTGCCCTCGCTGCTCACCTCGCTCTACCCGACGCAGTACGGCGTGTTCGAGGGCAGCAGCCGCGACGCGGAGGGCGGTCTCGAGAGCGACGTCCTGGGCGAGGAGGCGGTCACGCTCGCCGAGCTCCTCTCCGCGGCGGGCTACCGCGCGGCGGCCTTCGTCCGAAACGCCCACCTCCAGGCGGCCTTCGGCCTGGCTCAGGGGTTCGAGACCTACCAAGAGATCGAAACCAGCGGTGCCGAACTGGTCGAGCGCGCGCTCGAGTGGCTCGACGGGGCGCGACGGAAGGCTCCGTCCGCGCCGTTCGTCTACCTGCACGTCCTCGACGCTCACTGGCCGTACGAGCCGCCGCCGGAAGCGGCCGCGGCCCTCGGTGCCGCGCCCGGGCGGAGGCCCGGGGACTACGCGCTGCGGGAGGCGATCCATCGGGGCATCGTCGCGCTCGGGGAAGAGGAGCTCCAAGAGATCGTGCTCCGCTACGACGCCGAGATCCGCGGCGTGGACCGGGCGGTGGGGCGCCTGGTCGCGGGTCTCGACAGCAGGGGCCTCCTGGAGGGGAGCGTGCTCGTGCTGACCTCGGACCACGGGGAGGCCTTCCTCGAGCACGGCCGCCTCGGGCACGGGGGCGACCTCTACGAGGAGTCGCTTCGGGTCCCGCTCATCGTGAAGCTGCCGGGCTCCCGCGACGCGGGCCGCGTCGTCCGGACCCGCGTCACGACGCTCGACGTGATGCCGACGATCCTCGAGATCGCGAAGCTTCGCCCCGCAGCAGGCGCCCCGACGGCCGGCCGCTCGCTCCTGCGATTCCTCAGCGACGGCTCCGGTGCCCCGCCGGAGCCGACGTTCGCCGAAGTGCGCCACGGCCGCACGGCGCGGCACGCCGTGTCTGTCGGCGGCTGGAAGCTCGTGCGCACGACGCGCCTGCTCGACGAGACCTCCCGCGACGCTTCCGGGAAGGGGCACGAGGATCCTGCCTCCCTGGTGGGCGCGCGCCTGGAGGTGGAGGGGATGCGGATCGGCGAGGAGGGCTTCCTCGCGGAGAAGATCGAGCTCGAGGAGCCGGGGGACGGCGACGACGAGGTGACGGGCCGGCTCGAGCGGCTGGACCGCGAGCGCGAGGTCGCCTTCGTCGCCGGCTTCGAGGCGGACATCCGCCGGGCCGTCCTTCTCGATGCGTCCCGGAGACCCCTTGCTCCCGGCTCGCTCCTCCCGGGCCGGCCCGTGAAGCTCGAGGGCCGGGCCCTCGGGCCTCGCCGCTTCGAGGCGAGCGCGGTCCGCCTTCTCGAGGGCGAGCCCGAGACCGAGATCGAGGGGCTCGTCCGCCGCACCCGCCCCGGCGCGCGGGGGACGATGGAGCTG
This sequence comes from Acidobacteriota bacterium, assembly GCA_037446795.1. Lineage (GTDB taxonomy): Bacteria > Acidobacteriota > Polarisedimenticolia > Polarisedimenticolales > JBBIHW01 > JBBIHW01. The sequence continues at coordinate 2,660 of JBBIHW010000114.1, read as the reverse complement.
TCCATCGCCGGCCTCTGGGTCTCGGCGCGCCGGAGCGACCTCGAGAAGCGCGCCCCGCCGACCACGGGTGTGCGGCGGGCGCGGGAGGCCGCGGTGTCCTTCGAGCTCTACGACCTCTCGCGCGATCCCCTCGAGAAGAACGACCTCGCCGGCGTCGAGCCCGAGCGCCTGCAGGCCCTCGCCCGCGCGCTCGAGCGATGGGAGGTCGAGGTCTCCTCCACGGCGCTCCCGCGGGCGGGTCGGGCGACTCTCGACGAGGAGACTCTCGGGAAGCTCCGCGCCCTCGGGTACGTGAAGTGAGGCGGCCCCGGCCGGCTCCCCGCAACGGGAGCGTGCCCGTGCTGATCCTCCTGCTGGCGGTTCCGCTCCTGCTCGGCATGCGCGAGCCGCAGAGGGCGCTCGCCGCCGGCGTCCGCGTGGCGGTGAAGGGGAAGCCCCTGCCCGGGGGCGCATTCCTCGCCGAGGAGATCGAGCTGCGGGAGGAAGCCGACCGCGACGAGGAGCTGCGGGGTCTGGTCGAGTCGGTCGAGCCCGAGGCGAGCCGCTTCCGGGTGCTGGGATTCGCGGTCCAGGTGGACGATCGGACGCGGTTCGAGAGGGAGCCCGCTGGCGAGGCCGCCTTCGAGGACCTGCGGCCGGGCCTTCGCGTCAAGGTGGAGGGGCGGCGCCGCCAGGACGGGACGTTCTGCGCCGAGGAGGTCGCCATCCGCGCGCGCCAGTACCCGGAGCGGAGGATCGTCGGCACGATCGAGGCGGTCGAGCGCGGATTCCGCGGCACGCCGGTCTATCAGGTTCTCGGCCGCGCCGTGCTCGTGAGCGAGGATACCGCGCTCGCGACGGCGTCGGGGCGGAGCCGGCCGCTGCTGCCACGGCGGCTCGGAGAGCTTGACGACGACGACGTCGCGATCCGCGCGGCCCCGGGGTTCGGCCGCCGCCTCGCGATCGGCGGGGAGGTCCGGCTGCGAGCCGAGCGGCTCGACAATGCGGACCTCGACCGCGCGAGGAAGGACGGCGAGCTGGTGCCGGAAGTGTCCGCCGTCGCAGGGGTGGGCTTCGATCTCGGCCCGGTCTTCGCCTACGTGGAGCTGCAAGGCCGCAAGGAGGTCTTCCTCGAGGGAGGTCCAGGTTTTCTGGACGAGGGTCCGGCCGCAGACGTGTTCGTCGGGCAAGCCTACGTGGAGGCCACGCCGCCGGGTGTCCCCTGGCTGTCGGTCGCCGTGGGGAGACAGAAGTTCAGGGACGAACGGCAGTGGTACTTCTTTAACAAGAACCTCGACGCGGTGCGCGTGCTCGCCGACCTCTGGCCCGTCACCGTGGACCTGTCCCTCAGCCGCGATCTGTTCGACCGGAGCCGCAATCCGCGCGATCAGGAGCGGACCAACCGGATGGCCACCGTGAGCTGGTCGGCGCGGCGGGAGGTGCGCGTCGAGGCCTATTTCGTGGACAGGAGGGACCGCACCGCGCGCGGCGACTCGCCCAGGCTGCTCGGCATGAGAGTCCTCGCCGACCCGGGCCGGCGCGTCGAGCTGTGGGCCGACCTCGCGCGCGAGGGGGGGACGCGGGGCCGACTCGACTCCCAGACGGGTCGCTGGATCGTGCGGCCCGTCCGCGCCCGGGCGCTCGACGCCGGCGTGACCTACCGGCCGCGGATCGCCCTCGATCCCTCCTTCACGGTCGGGTTCGCCCTGGGCTCGGGGGACGCGACGGCCGACCTGCCTCCCGCGCTCCAGCCCGCGTCGGCCGACCGGACGTTCCGTCAGACCGGCTTTCACCGCAACCGGGACTCCTGGAACGGCGTCGTTTCCTTCCGCTACTACGGCGAGGCATTCGATCCGGAGCTGGCCAACCTGAGGATCCTCACGCTCGGCGTGGGGCTGAGGCCGCTGCGATCCGTCTCGGCCGACCTCGTCTACCATCGCTACGAGCAGGACGTGGCGAGCCGCAGGATCGTGGACGCCGAACTCGAGGCAGATCCGGCGGGGACCGATCGAAGGCTCGGCCGCGAGTGGGACCTCGCGGTCGGATTCGAGCCCGACCGGCGCGTGGAGCTGCGGCTCACGGCCGGGCGTTTCCTGCCTGGCCCGGCCTTCGAGAGCCGTGCGTCTCCGATGACCGTCGTCCGGTTCCAGACCAAGTTCCGATTCTGATTCCGAGGACGGGCGTCGAGCGGGCGCTCGGGCGAGGAAAACCATGAGGCTGCATCGTGCCGTCGCGCTCGGCGCGCTGGTTCTTGGGGCCGGGACGGCTTTCGCCGCGGAAGCGGGCGGCGCCAGGGAAGAAGGGGGGGCGCTCGTCGAGATCGCGGCGTGGTGGGCCGCGGCGGGAAGCCTCGATACGGACTACGCCTTCGTGGACCCCACCGGGAGCCTCTCGGGAGGCGGCGAGCTCCGATCGTTCTCCTACGAGCGCAAGAGTACGGCTCGGCTGCGCTCGGGGTGGCGGTTCGGCGCCGGGCCGCTTGTCGCCGCGAGGGTTCTCGAGCACGAGGCGGCGGGCCGGGCCGCGACCGGGGTGCGACCCGGCGAGGTGGGCGCGCTGCTCGCCTCTCCCGACTTCGCCATCGGCCGCTCGCTCGTGGACTCGGCCACGAGCGAGTCGCGCGTGCGGGCCACGGAGATCGGCGTGGATCTGGCGTGGGAGGTCGCCGCGGGTCGCCGCGG
>JBBIHW010000113.1:0-9187 GCA_037446795.1 Acidobacteriota bacterium | reverse complement strand
GCGCTCGAGGAGGTCCGTCGCGAGGTTAGCCGGGCTGCGGCGGGCGACACCGCGCAGGCCGTCGCCGACCGGGCGCGGGAGCTGTCGGCGGCGCTCGCCTTCCTGATGGCGCGCGGCAGCCCGGAGTTCGTCTATCAGGTCGAGGTGCGCGGCCGCCGCCAGGGCGCGCTCCAGGCGGCGCCCGTGGACGTGTCGGGTCTGCTTCGCGAGAGCCTCTTCTCGCGCCTGCGGGCCTCGGTGCTCACCTCGGCGACCCTGGTCGTGGACGGGAGCTTCGCCTTCTTCCAGAACCGGCTCGGTCTCGAGCGGGCGCGCACGCTCGCCGTCGCCTCCCCGTTCGATCTCGCGCGGCAGGCGGTTCTCTACCTGCCCCGCGGGCTGCCCGAGCCGCGGGAGCCCGGCTCCCTGCCCCGGGCGCTCGAGGAGATCCGCGCGCTGCTGGAGATCACCCGCGGCCGGGCCTTCCTGCTGTTCACCTCGTACGGCGCGATGGAGCGGGTCCGGGCCGCCCTCGCGGGCGAGGGCCGGTGGCCGCTGCTCGTCCAGGGCGAGGGCAGCCGCGCCGCGCTCGTCGAGCGCTTTCGCGAGCGCGAGCGGGAAGGCGCCGTGCTTCTGGGGACCTCCTCCTTCTGGCAAGGGGTGGACGTCCCGGGCGAGGCCCTCTCGCTGGTCGTCATTGACAAGCTGCCGTTCGACGTCCCGACGGATCCGCTCGTCGCGGCGCGGATGGACCGGATCCGCCGCTCCGGGGGCGACCCCTTCGCCGACTACCAGACGCCCATGGCCGTGCTCGAGCTGAAGCAGGGGCTCGGACGGCTGATCCGGAGCGGCAGCGACCGCGGAATCCTGGCCGTCCTCGACTCGCGCCTCCGAAGCCGCTCCTACGGAGGCACGTTTCTACGGTCGCTTCCCCCGTACCGGGTCGTCGAGGACCTGGACGAGTGTCGAAAGTTCTTCGCCGGGAGGTGAGCGCTCGACCGTGGTCCCCAGCGCGTCCATCGGCGTGGTCGTCCCGGCGAGGGACGAGGCCCGCCGGATCGCCACCTGCCTCCGGAGCCTGCGGCCGTTCCTCGAGGCGGGGAGCCCGGTCGTCGTCGTGGACGACGGCAGCGAGGACGGAACGGGGGAGCTGGCCGCCCGGCTCGGCGCGCGCGTGCTCGCGACCGGGCGCAGGTCGCGCGGGCTCGCTGCGGCCACGGGCTACGAGGAGGTGGCGCGGGAGGTCCCGTCGGTGCTGCTCGTCCACGCCGACATGGTCGTGCCGCCGGCGGCGCGCGAGCGCATCCAGACGGCGCTCGAGCGGAACCCGGACGCCGTCGGCGGTGTGCTCGGCCACCGCATCGCCGATTCCAGGGCCCGCTTCCGCTGGGTCGAGGCGGGCAACCGGCTGCGGGCCCGGCTCCTCCAGCTCCCCTACGGGGACCAGGCGCAGTTCGTCCGCACGGAGGCCGTGGCGCGCTCGGGCGGCTTTCCCGTCCAAGAAGCCATGGAAGACGTGGAGCTGGCCCTCAGGCTTCGAAGGCTCGGCCGCTGGCTCTACGTGAACTGCCCCGTCCTGATCCCGGGCCGCCACTGGGAGGGCGGCGTCCTCCGCACGACGCTGCGGAACTGGGCCGCCACCGCCCGCTACCTCCGCGCGCGCGGGAGGGCAGAATGAGCCGCGGCACGGACGACACCGCGCGCACCGTCAAGATCTACCTCGTGGACGGGACCTCGCAGCTGTTCCGCGCCTACTTCGCCATCCGCGGGCTCAGCAGCCCCGGCGGGCTTCCCACCAACGCGGTCTACGGCTTCGCGGCCATGCTCCGGAAGCTCCTCAAGGAGGAGCGGCCGGGCCACCTCGGTGTCGCCTTCGACCTGGCCGGGCCGACCTTCCGCCATGACCGCTACGCGGCCTACAAGGCGCACCGCCCGCCGCCCCCGGAGGACCTCAGCGCGCAGGTTCCCTACGCGAAGGAGCTCTGCCGCGCCATGAACCTCCCGGTGCTGGAGCTGCAGGGATACGAGGCGGACGACCTGATCGCGACCTACACGCGGCTCGCGCGGCGGGCCGGCTTCGAGGTCGTGATCGTGGCGTCCGACAAGGACCTCCTGCAGCTCGTGGGCGACGGGGTGATCGTCCTCAACCCGGCGAAGAACCTGCGTCTGGACGCGCGCGCCGTGGCGGAAACGTTCGGGGTGGGGCCGGAGCGGGTGCTCGACGTGCTGGCCCTGATGGGAGACTCCGTGGACAACATTCCCGGCGTGCCTGGCATCGGCGAGAAGTCGGCCAAGGAGATGGTCGCAGCCCATGGCGGCCTCGAGGCGGTCCTCGAGCGCGCCGAGCGGGTCGCGCGGGCCTGCGAGGAGAAGGACGCGGTCGTGGGCGCGCTCGAGAGCGCCGCCAAGGCCGGAGCCGGGGGGCTCGAGTCCATCGCGCGGGAGGCGGCGCGCATGGAGGCCCTCGCATCCGCGCTCGAGGAGCTGAAGCCGGGAGAGCCCGAAAACAGGCAGCCGCGCGTGCAGGAGGCGGTCTGCCTCCTGCGGGAGTTTGCCCGACGGTTCTCGGGCGGCCGGCCGCCGGACGACGCCGCCATCGCCCGCGAGGCCCGAAGGCTCGCGCGTGCGCTGAAGGATCTCGACCGCGGCAGCGGGCGGCGACTGTGGACCGCGCTGCGCGACCACCGGGAGCAGGCGCTCTTGAGCCGCGAGCTCGCCGCGCTCGACGAGACCGTGCCGGTGGAGTTCGACCCGGAGCGCTTCAGGGTGGGACCGCCGGACCGCGACAGGCTCGCGGACCTGTACGCTTCCCTCGGTTTCCGCTCGTTCCTCGAGGAGCCTTCCGAGGACGTCGAGGCGGGAGGGCCGCCGCGGGAGCCGGCCGTGACGGTCGGCGCGGCGCGCGCTCGGTACCGGACGCTGCTCGACGTCGGAGCGCTCCGGCAGGTGGTGCGGGCCTGCCGCGAGGCGGGGCGGTTCGCCGTGCACACGGACACCGACGGCGCCGACCCCCTCAGGGCGCGCCTGGTGGGCATCTCGGTCTCGTGGGCCGAGGCCGAGGCCGCTTACCTCCCTCTCGGCCACGCCGACCTCGGCGCTCCGGTCCAGCTTCCGTTGGAAGCCGCGAGGGAGGAGCTCGGGCCGCTGCTCGCGGACTCCTCGGTCGGCAAGATCGGACAGGACCTCAAGTACGACCTCCACGTGCTCCGCAGGCACGGGCTTCCCGTCGAGGGCTGGAGGCTCGACACCATGGTGGCCGCGTTCCTGCTCGACCCGGACCGCACGGGGTTCGATCTCGACGGCCTCGCCCGGCAGTACCTGGGCTATGCGACCGTCCCGTACGCGGAGGTGGCGGGCCGCGGTTCCTCCGAGCGCAGACTGGACCGGGTGGAGATCGAGCGCGTGGCGGAATACGCGGCGCAGCATGCCGACGTGACGCTCAGGCTCGCCGCCGTGCTCGAGCCCCGCCTGCAGGAGGCGGGGTTGTGGCACCTGTACGAGACCGTGGACGGCCCCCTCCTCCCCGTGCTGGCCGGCATGGAGGCGCGCGGCATCCGCGTGGACGTGGAGCGGCTGCGCCGGATGTCGCGCGAAATGGAAGCGTCGCTCGAGGGCCTGCGTCGCCGGATCCACTCCCTCGCGGGGACGAGCTTCAACCTGGACTCGCCGAAGCAGGTCCGGGAGGTCCTGTTCGACCGGCTCGGCCTCAGGTCGGGCCGCCTCACGGCGAAGGGAGGCGTCCCCTCCACCGATGCGCGAACGCTCGAGGATCTCGCCGCCGGGCACGAGATCGCGGGGAGGATCCTCGAGTACCGCGAGCTCGCCAAGCTCAAGAGCACGTACGTGGACAGCCTTCCGGGGCTCCTGCACCCCGACACCGGGCGCATCCACACGTGCTACCACCCGACCGGCGCGGCCACCGGCCGGCTGTCCTCTTCCGAGCCGAACCTGCAGAACATCCCGGCCCGCACCGAGGCGGGGCGGAGCATCCGCTCGGCGTTCGTGGCGGAGCCGGGAGCCGTCTTCCTGGCCTCGGACTACTCGCAGATGGAGCTGCGCGTCCTCGCCCACCTGAGCGGGGATCCGGAGCTGGTCGCCGCGTTCGAGTCGGGCGAGGACATCCACCGCCGCACCGCGGCCCGCGTCTTCGGCGTGGATGCCGCGCGCGTGACCGACGAGATGCGCCGGAGGGCGAAGGCGGTCAACTTCGGCATTCTGTACGGAATGTCGGTGGCGCGGCTCGCGCGCGAGCAGGGGATCTCCCGCGCGGAGGCGCACCGGTTCATCGGGACGTACTTCGAGCGGTTCCGCGGCGTCGCGGACTACATCGAGCGCGTGCGCGAGGCGGCTCGGCGGGACGGGGCGGTCCGGACGCTGTTCGGGAGGGTGCGGCACTTCCCGCAGCTGCGGGGCCGCCCAGGCCGGGCCGTCGAGGAAGCCGCCCTGCGGGCGGCAGTCAACGCCACGATCCAGGGCACGGCGGCGGACCTCATGAAGCTGGCCATGCTGCGGGTGGAGGCCGCGCTGCGGGAGGCCGCGCCCGGGGCGCACATGCTGCTCCAGGTCCACGACGAGCTCCTGCTGGAGGTCCCCGAGGGGGAGGTGGCCGCCGCGGCCGCCGCGGTCCGCGCCGCCATGGAACGCGTGCACCCGCTTCGGGTGCCGCTCGCCGTGGATCAGAAGGTGGGCCGCAGCTGGCTGGAGGTCACCTGACCCCCACCGGCTCCGCCGGGGTTCGCGATGGAGCCGCTGCGACCGCGGGTCTGGCCGATCGCCCGGTGTCGGGTGCGCTGTCGCCGGCTCGAAGCGGGTCCTCCCCTGCATCATCAGCCCGGCGAAAGCCGGGGGGCCACAGGACCGCAACGGCTCGATTCCGACCGGGAGCGCTTGCCCGGCCCCCAGCGGGGCATATTCTTTCCTCGGCCGCAGAGGCCCGGCGATAGAATCCGCTCGCGCTGCGCCGAGAGGGCTCGGCTCCGGCGCGGCGGGCGAGGAGGCTGCGGCGTGTCCGGTCCGCGCTCGGCGAGGGACGGCCTGTCGCTGCTCGTCGTGGACGACGACCGCTCGATCCGCGACGTCCTCGCCGACGGCCTCGGAGCGCTCGGCTATCGCGTGGCCACCGCCGAGAACGCCGGGAAGGCCCTCGAGGCGCTCCAGGCCGGAGGGGTCCGGCTGGTCCTGACCGACATCGACATGCCGGGCGAGAACGGAATCGAGCTCCTGCGCCGGATCAAGAACCAGGATCCCGACGTGGACGTGATCATGGTGACCGGTGTCGTGGATGTGGACACGGCCATCGGAGCGATCCGGCAGGGCGCGAGCGACTACGTCACGAAGCCCTTCAACCTGGCGGAGGTGGGGTTCGTCGTCGAGCGGACCCTCGAGAAACGCCGCCTGATTCTCGAGAATCGCGCCTACCAGCAGCATCTGGAGGACATGGTGGCGGCGCGCACCGCGGAGCTGGCGCAGAAGAAGGAGGAGGTGGAAGGGCTGTACCGGCAGCTGGAGTCGTCCTACGAGAGCACCCTCCAGGCGCTCGTGACCGCGCTCGACTACGGCGACAACGAGACGCAGGGCCACTCCCGCCGCGTCGTGGAGTACGCCGTCCTTCTCGCCGAGAGGGTCGGCGTGCGGGAGCCGGAGCTTTCCTGGGTGCGCAGGGGAGCCATCCTGCACGACGTGGGGAAAATCGGGGTGCCGGACGCCGTGCTCAAGAAGGCGGGGCCGCTCGACCGGGAGGAGTGGGAGCAGATGCGCAAGCACCCCGAGATGGGCCACGGCATGCTCCGGCACGTCGCGTTTCTCCGCCCCGCGCTCGATATCGTCCTCTGCCACCAGGAGCGATGGGACGGGTCGGGCTATCCGCGCGGCCTCAAAGGGGAGGAGATCCCGCTCGGGGCCAGGATCTTCGCGGTCGTGGACACGTTCGACGCGATGACCTCGGACCGGCCCTACCGGAGCGCGCTGTCCATCCGGGAGGCGCGCGAGGAAATCCGCCGCTTCTCGGGGATCCAGTTCGATCCGATCGTGGCCGAGACGTTCCTGTCGATCCCGGAACGGGTCTGGACGGAGATCCGGGAGCGCGTGCACCGCGAGGCCGGAAGCCTCGGGGCCCGCCGCGTGCCGACGCTGTTCTAGCCAGGCTGGGTTCCGCCGGGTGCGCGGCGCCTCTCCGGTTGCGTTTCCCGCAGGCCGACCCTCCGGAACCGGCCGCGCCGATGCCGCGTCCAATCGCTCCGGCCCGCGCTCGAAGCGTCTCGGACCCGGGGCGCGGCCCGCACGCGACCTTGACGGAGGTCCGGTCCGCTGGTAGCGTCCGCCCGTTCGAGACTCCGGAGGCTGCGGCCTCAGGTGGGGACCGACCGATGAACAGAGGCTGCGCCGCGTTGCTTTCCGGTCTGCTCGCCGGGTTCGTCCCGGCAGCCCTCGCCTCGGAGGAACCGGATCCCGCGGCACCCAAGGGTGGGGCGACCATCGCGGCGGGCTCGAGCCGCGCCGCAGCGAGCGAGATCCTCGCGCTGTTCGACGCGGTGCAGAAGGACATCCGCTCCCTCAGCGCCGACTTCTCCGAGACGACCGAGAACCCACTGCTCCGAGAGCCGATCCTGGCCCGGGGCCGTTTCTACCTGACGAAGCCCGGCTCGATCCTCTGGGAGTACGACGCTCCCGAGGTCATGCGGTTCGCCGTCACCGGCGAGGAGTACGTGGGCTACTTCCCCGAGCGGAAGCGGGCCGAGAGAAGGAGCGTGCGGCGGTGGAGCGCGCAGCTGTTCCGCTTCTTCGGCCTCGGACAGGCCACCGGCGAGTTGTCGAGGTTCTACGACATCCGGGTGGAAAGCGGCCCGGACGCAGGGACGGATGCGTTCCTGCTCGTTCTCGAACCGAGGCGGCGCAGGGTCCGCGACCGCGTCGAGCAGGTGCGTCTCTGGGTGGACCGGCGGACGCTCCTCCCGCGACAGGTCGTCTACATCGGGGCGGAGGGCTACAGGAGGACGATCCGCTTCCGGAACGTGCGGACGAACCCGGAGCTCGCGGCGAGCCTCTTCCGGCTCGAGATCCCGGTGGACGTGACGATCACGACAGGATTGAGCGCGTTCGGCGCTCCGGCTCGCCCCCGCTGAGAGCGCGCGCCGCCTCCTACGCGCGGAACTGCTCGCGAAGCCTCCTGAAGCGGGACGTGTAGATCAGGTCGTAGAGATCCATTCGGTCGGGGAACAGGCTCAGGCACTCCATCCGCAGCTCCCGCTCGGCGAGCGCGCAGTCGAGGTCGGAACAGCTCGACGTGACGATCATCGAGGCGACGCGGTCGGCCATCCGCTGCAGCCGCGCGGCGGGATCCTCGGCCTCGCAAGTCCCTTCGGGCTCGGCGCCGGAGTCCATCGTCCCCTTCCGTGCCACAATGTAGGCGGTCGGCCGCGCCGAGGCAACGGGAGCGTCGCCGCACTCGCTGGCGATGGGCGCGGGGGGAGCCGTGACGGGGCGAGACGAGGAGGGAGTGCGCGTCGGGCTCGTCCTCGACGAATGCTTCGAAGCGCACGACACGGGGCCCGGCCACCCGGAGCGGCCGGAGCGGCTGCGGAGCATCCGGGCCGCGCTCGAGCGGTCCGGCCTTCTCGCGCGCTGCCGCAGGGTGGAGCCGGAGCCTGCGAGCGACGAGCTGCTCGATCTCGTCCACGATCCCGCCTACGTCGCGCAGGCGGAGGCCGCGTGCGCGGCCGGGGTCCGCTTCCTCGACTCCATGGACACGGCCGTGTGCCTGGCGAGCGCCCGCGTGGCGAGGCTCGCGGCGGGCTCGGTCGTCGCCCTCGCCCGAGCGGTCGCTCGCGGCGAGCTCTCGCGAGGGTTCGCCGCCGTCCGGCCGCCAGGCCACCACGCCGAGCGCGATCGCGCCATGGGCTTCTGCCTGTTCAACAACGTGGCGATCGGCGCCCGGTACGTGCAGCGGTCCGAAGGCGCGAGCCGCGTTCTCGTGGTGGACTGGGACGTCCACCACGGCAACGGCACCCAGCACATGTTCGAGGAAGATCCGTCGGTGCTGTACGTCTCCGTGCACCAGTTCCCCCTCTACCCCGGCACCGGCTCTTCCGGCGAGCGCGGGAGAGGGCCGGGGCTGGGGACGACGGTGAATCGCCCGCTGCCTCCCGGTGCTGGAGACGCGGAGTTCCTCGGGGCGCTGGAGGAGGCGCTCCTGCCGGCGGCGGAGCGCTTCCGCCCCGACTTCGTGATGATCTCCGCCGGATTCGATGCCCACGTCGCGGACCCCCTCGCGGGACTTCGCGTGACGACCGGGGGCTTCCAAGCGGCCACGAGCCTGGTTCGGCAGGTCGCCGACCGCCACGCCCAGGGCAGGCTCGTCTCCGTGCTCGAAGGCGGCTACGACCTCGCGGCGCTCGCGGCGAGCGTCGAGGCCCACGTGGCCGAGCTGCTCGCTTGAGACGGCGGGGCTCGGTTGACGATTCCCGCCCCCCCGGATCAGGGGACGCCGGGCAGGGGAGGCCGGCGAGCCTCCGCGGCCACCTCGCGCCCGGAGAAGAGGACCGTGATCCCGCTTCCGTCCTCCGGGGCATGGCGCTTCCGGACATAGACGAGGGCGACGGGCCTCCGCCCGCCCGGAGGAACGACCGCGCTCGTGACCGAGCCCACCTCGAGGCCGCCGGCCCGCACGCGGCTTCCCGAGGGCGGAGCCGTCTCGCCCTCCGGGAGGACGAGGGCGAGGATCTCTCGAGAGACCTTGTCGTAGGTGCGGAGTCTGGCCACGACCTCCTGTCCCACGTAACAGCCCTTCGTGAAGCTCACCGCATCCCAGAGGCCGGCCTCGAGGGGGTTGTGCTCCTCGGTCAGCTCGCGACCCGGGACGAGGTGACCCCTGAGGACGCGCCACGCCTCGAGCGCCTCGTCGCCGATCGGCGAGCCGCCTTCCTCGAGGACGGCCTCGAGCAGCTGGCGCCAGAGCGCCGCCGCCGCCTCGAGCGGAGCGACGACCGAGAGCCCCTCTCCGGAAAAGCCGTCCCCGCCGACCACGCTCGCCTCCGCTCCGTGCGCGGGTGAGGGGGCAGCGCCCAAGCCGTCGGGGACGGGCAGGCCTGCGCGGGCGGCGGCCCGCCTCGCCCTGGGGCCGACCAGGGCGAGCTGGCACGTGGCATCGCTCACGTCCCGCAGATCGGTTCGCTCCCGAAACGTGTAGCGCCGCAGGTGCTCGGTGGCTCTC
>JBBIHW010000112.1:0-9215 GCA_037446795.1 Acidobacteriota bacterium | reverse complement strand
CCGATGCCGCCTGCGCCCGCGTCGTCGTCCCGCCTCCTCGACGGCCGGGCCGGATGGAGCGCGCCCGGCGGGGCTCCCGGCGCGGCCCGTCTCGACACCTCGGCCCTCGGCCCGCCAGTACGAGACCGCATCCTCGAGCCTCCCGCCCAGGGTCCGGGCCGCCGCCTGGAGCATCCACCGGGCGCTCCCGAAGGAGGGCCTTCTCCCGAGTGCGTGCCGGGCGGACCGCCTCAGACGACCCGGATGGGCCATGCGGTGGAGCGTGGCGAGGATCTGACGGCAGCGCGCGTGCCCCGCGCGGGGGCGGTTGAGACGCGGGGCGCCCGGGGGGAGGGCGTCGTTGACGACGGCAGGGACGTTGACGCCGCCTTGCATCTGGCCTCCGGAAGGCTCGGCCCAGCCGAGCCGCGGCGCGATCACCGGCAGGACGAGGACGGCGAAGATCTCGCCGAGGGTGGGCTCGTCGCCCTGCGCCACCCTGCGGTCCATCTCCTCGAGCAGGGCGTCGAGAAGACCGGAGCCGCCGCGGCCGTCGCGGCACGCCTCCGCCAGCGCGGGGAAGACCACGTCCAGCACCCCGCCCTCCCTCATCAGCTCGAACGAGCGCCGTGCGGCCCCGCCGAGACAGAACCGGCGGATCTCCTCGAGCACGCGGGCGGCCGCGGCGTGGGGGATCAGGTCGCGCGTGCTCCGCAGCGCCTCGTACGTCGCCGGCTCGATCTCGAACCCGAGCCGTGCCGCGAACTTGATCGCGCGGAGGATCCGGATGGGATCCTCCCGGAAGCGGGTCTCGGGGTCTCCGATGGTCCGGACGAGGCGGCGCCTGAGGTCCTGTAGACCGCCCGCGTGGTCAATCACGTTGCCCGCTCCGACGTCGTAGAAAAGGGCGTTGATGGTGAAGTCGCGCCGGAGCGCGTCCTCCTCCGGAGTGCCGAACACGTTGTCGTCGCGGCGGAGGAGCCCGCGCTCCTCCGTGGCCGCGTCCGGCTCCCCGTCCCGGGCGCGGAAGGTGGCCACCTCGATGATCTTTCCGTTCTGGTAGTACACGTGGGCGAGGCGGAAGCGGCGGCCGATGATCCGGCTGTTGCGGAACAGGCGCTTGACCTGACTGGGAGTGGCCGTGGTCCCCACGTCGAAGTCCTTCGGCTTGCGGTCGAGCAGCAGGTCCCGGACGCATCCCCCGACCAGGTAGGCGGTGTGGTCGAACCGGGTCAGCCGCTGGACGATCCGGACGGCGTCCGGGTCGAGATCCGCGGACGGGATCGGCTGGTGGACAACGGCAGGCCCGCGGTGGATCGGAGGGTTCCCCTCTCCGGTCCGCACGACCGCCGCGGCCCCGGCCGGGGGCGCCTCAGGCCGCTCGACCTCTTCCGCTTCTCCGCCCTTCCGTGCGAGAATCAGCAGTCTCTTCAGTCGCCTCAGCATGCTCGGGACTCGCCGGATTCGCGCTCGTCGCTCGCCGGCACTCAGGACGCATCCCGCTCACCCCGGACGTCCCGGATTGGCGAGCGGGGCGCCGTACCGATAGATCTTGCCGCCCGGGTCCACCTCGACGCGGCGGGGCTCGAACGGCAGGACGTAGAAAGGCGTCGTCTTTTCCGCGTCGACCTCCACGACCTCGCGGTGCCTCTCTCCAGGCCCCTCGAAGACGACCTCGACGGGAAGCGCGTAGGCTCCGCTGCGCTGCACGAGCGTGAGGTCCACCCGGTAGCCGCCGGTCGAGGCCGGCAGCGTGTGCATCGTCGCCTCGAGATCGGGAGCACCCGTCCTCTCGAACCAGTCGGCAAAGACCCGCTCGAGGCGCCGCCCCGCGGTCCTCTCGAAGAAGCCGCGCAGCTGCGCGAGGCCGAGCGGCGGCCCGACGGGCTGCGCGAACAGATCCCGCACGGCGTCGAAGAACGGTCGGTCGCCCGTCACGAGCCGGATCATGTCGGGAGCCGCGGACCCCTTGCCGCGCAGGATCTCGGCCGGGGCGTCCCAGCCGGCCCGGGCGAGCGGAACGTCCCTCGGGCCGCGGACCTCGAAGTAGGCCTCCCGCAGCCGCGCCGTCTCCGCGGGCAGCGGCCAGCCGCGGTCGCGGCAGACGACGACGGCCTGCCAGGCGGCGAAGGCCTCGATCCACGCCCCGTCGCCGGCCACACGCTCGCCGAACCACTGCCCGGCGAGAAGGTCCGCGGCCTCCGGCTTCGAGCCGACACCCGCGCTCGCGGGGACGATCATCAGACCGCTCGCCCGCACCCTGCCGCTCCAGCCCGGCACGAACACGAGGTTGAAGCCGTCGAACGGATACGGGGCGAGCGCCGCCGAGAGCCAGGACAGCGCCTCGGCGAGTCCGTCCGCGACCGCGCTCGCCTTCGGCCCGCCTTCGGGTGCCGCGACGCGCACGGGGGTGCGGATCGCGAGAGCCTCGGTGAGCTCGAGCCCTGGTGCTGCGGCCACCGCGAGCGACCGGACGGGGCCCGACGTTCGCCACACAGCCACGCCCGCCGGCTCGACGGCAGCGCGGCGTCCGGGCGCGACCGCGGTCCAGCCCGAGGGCGCACGGGCGCGGACGGTGGCCTCCGCCCACATGTGCGGCGCGAGCGGGTACCAGCCGTCCCGCGGCGCGAGGACGGCCAGGGCGGGGCCGACTGCGAGATCCTTGCCGTGCCTCGGGCGTCCGGTCATCCGGACGGTCAGCACCGTCCTCGGCGCCGGTGGATCCACCTCCACGATCAGCTTTCCTCCGGCCTTCCGATACTCGGCCGCGGTCCCGTTCGCGCGGACCTCCTCGACCGCGAGCGTCTCGTTCACGCGGAAGAGGAGCGACCGGATTTCGTGTCCTTCGACGCGCAGCTCGCTGCGCGAGTGGATCATCCCCGTGGCGGGGTCGAGATCGAGGTCCACCTCGATCCGGCTCACCCAGGGCCCGCCCACCGGAACCTCGGCCGGGCTCCCGGAGGCCTCGAGATCGAAGCCGAGGAGCGTCAGAAGGACGACGGCGGCCGCGACCCGCTGCGCGCCGAGGAGCGAGACAGGTGGAGGATTCGCGGTGAAGGGCCCGGCCTCGCTGCCGTACACGCCGAAAAGGTACAGGAATGCCCCGCGGGCGTCAAAGCTTTCGAGAGGTGGAAGGCCCGGCGGCTTCGGCTATCCTTGGGCAGCGGGCGCCAGCGGAAGGGGAGCGACTTGCCGAACCAGAACGCCGTGCCTTCCCTGACCGTTCTCGGAGCCGGCGAGGCGTTCGACGGCGAGCCCCATCACACGAGCCTCCTCTTGAGGACGACGGACTCGGTCCTGCTCCTCGACTGCGGGGCGTTCGTCCCGCCCCGGGTCTGGGGCGAGCTTCCAGAGCCCGAAGCCATCCACGGGATCTGGGTCAGCCACCTGCACGCGGACCATTGTTTCGGGATCCCCTTCCTGGTGGGCCGAATGTGGGAAGAGGGAAGGAGGCGGCCGCTCGCGCTGCTCGGGGCGGCGGGTCTGCGGGAGCGTGTGGCCGCGCTCCTCGACCTCGCCTATCCGGGCCTGCGCTCCCGCCTCGAGTTCGATCTCGATGACGCGGTCGTCGAGCCCGGCCGTCCCGTCGCCTGGCGGGACCTGTCGCTGCGAGCGGCGGAGACGGTCCATCCTCAGAGGAACCTCGCGGTGCGGGTCGACACGGCCGAGGGTGCGGCCGTGACCTACAGCGGCGACGGCAGACCGACGCCCGCTTCGATCGAGCTCGCCGCGGGGGCGGACTGGGTTCACGAGTGCTTCACGGTGGCGAACGCCCCCCCCGGCCACGCGGACCTGGACACGCTGGTCGAGGCGATGCGGCAGGCCGGGCCCCGCAGGCTCGGCCTCGTGCACGCGCATCGAACCCACCGGGAAGCCGTGGAGCGCAGGGCGAAGGCGCTGGCGGGAGGGGGCCTCCCGGTCGAGGTGCTCGCGCCGGGCTCGCGCTGGTTCCTGACGTGAGCAGGCGCGGAGCCGGTCTCGCGGCCGGCCTCCTGGCCCCGCTTCTCGCCGCGGGCTGCTCCTCGGAGGGGGAGCGGGCGCCCGCGGTGGCGGCGTTCCTTCCCGCCGCGCGCACCCCCGCCCCCGGGCAGGTCTTTCTCTCGTTCGAGGCAGGGGCGGGGCAGCAGCTCGACCTGGCGGTGCGCGTTCGCGAAACGTCGGGGATCGCGGAGGCCGACCTGAGGCTCGCCTGCGATCCTCGCCGGGTCGTCTTCCGCGCGGCCGCGGACGGGGAGCTTCTCGAGCAGGGAGGCGCGGTGGTCGTTTACTCGGTGTTCGAGCAGGTCCCCGGCCTGCTCAGGATCGTCGCCCGGCGCGTGGACCCGGGAACGGCGGCGGCCGGCTCGGACGACCCGGTCCTCGTCCACCTCGCCTTCGTCGTCGTGACGACGGGACGGGCCGAGGCGACCTTCCAGCCCGTCTCGGTCCTCGCCGGCGAGGGCGGCGCGGCGCTCGAGGGGATCGAGTTCTTCGGCGGCGCATTCGTGGGGACGTGAGGGGTGGCAGGGGACCGGCGCGCGCTTCGCGCGGTGCTCCTTCCATCGCTCGGACGACACGAGGCCCGCGCGGGCGTCGAAGCGCGCGATCCCCGGAACGTCGTGGTCTCGCACGCGACACCGAGCGCGGCGGCCGTCTTCTCGGCGTTCGTTCCTGTCGCGATGGGCTGGACAATCCCGCGCGGTCGGGACGGAGGGATCGCTTCTCGCGAGATCCCCCTCGACGTTCTGTTTCGAGGGCCGTGAACTCGAGTCGTTCCCGTCGCGCCAGGCGTGGTCGGCCCCGGGCGAGGTCGGAAGCCTCCGGTTTTCGAAGAGCGGGGCCGCGGCGCCGATCGGGTCGGACGCACGCGCCGCCCCGCTGGAGTGTCACGGTTCTGCGACAGGGGTCGAGCGATCTCGGCGGCCGGCTTCATGACGCCGGAGGCGACATGCATCGGGACTTCCCATGCCGCCCGATCCGGCTCGGCTTCGAGGCCCCGCCTCCTGCGCGCGCCGAACGCCTGCAGGGCGGGGACGCCGGGTGCCTCGTCCTCGTGCGCCGAGCGGGCCGTTCGCGACGGTCCGCGACCGGGAGTTCCGCCGGGACCCTCTGCGTCGCGCGCGCCAACGCCGTGGCGGATCGCCTCGCCGACCGCCTCGGAGCGGGAATCGTCCCGGGGCCCGCGCCCGGACAGGTTCGTCGCGGGGCGGATGGTCCCGGTGGCGCTGGTCGCGCGGCTTGATGCGCGTTGGGGAGCTCGATATGCTCCGGCCCCGGCCACGGGCGAGGGAGCGGCGCCATGGACGCGACGCAGCTGATCCACTTCCTGAACGGCATCGGCGTGGGGGAGCTGGGGGCGATCGAGGAGAAGCTCGAAACCGCCCGCCGCACCTGCGTCGAGCTGGGCTTCGAGGATCTCGCCCAGAGGCTCGCGGAAGCCTCGACCGCCTTGCGCGAGGGCGACCCGAAGACGTTCCGCAAGCGGGTCGAGCTCGTCGTCTCCCGCCTCGGCCACCTCAAGTGAGCGAGGGCGCCCGCCTCCGCCGGTCCCGGAAGGCGTCCAGCGCTTCAGGGCGGTTCCGGGCCGCGGCCGTCCAGATGACCTCGACCGACGATGTGGAGCGAAACCTCGCCGCGGCCGAGCGCCTCGCCGCGCTCGCCGCCGCGCGGGGCGCGCAGCTCGTCGCGTTTCCCGAGAACTTCGCGTACGTGAGGCCCGAGACGAGCCGCTGGGGGTACTCGGAGCCGCTCGACGGGCCGATCGTCTCCCGCATGCGCGACCTCGCCCGGCGGCTGGGCGTGTACGTGCTGGCCGGGTCCGTCCCCGAGAAGATCCCGGGATCCCGGCGCATCCACAACACGTCGGTGCTGCTCGGCCCGGACGGCGCCCTCGCCGCGGTCTACCGAAAGATCCACCTGTTCGACGTGAACATCCCGGGCAAGGCCGCGTTCGAGGAGTCGCGCCTGGTCGCCCCCGGGCGCGAGGTGGTCGTGGCGGACACCTCGCTCGGCAGGCTCGGCCTGTCCATCTGTTACGACCTGCGTTTTCCCGAGCTGTACCGTCGGCTCGCTCGGGAGGGAGCCCTCGTGCTCCTCGTCCCCTCGGCGTTCACGGCGTACACCGGGAGGTTCCACTGGCTCCCGTTGCTGCGGGCTCGCGCGATCGAGAACCTCTGCTGGGTCGTGGCCCCCGCCCAGACCGGCCGTCACAACCCGGTCCGGCGCACCTACGGGCACACGGCGATCGTGGATCCGTGGGGGAGGATCGTCGGGATGAGGGAGCGCGGCCCCGGCGTGGTCCTCGCCCGCATAGACCTCGACCGCCAGCAGCACCTGCGCCGCCAGCTCCCGAGCCTCGAGCACGCCCGGGGCGAGCTCCTGGGCCCGGCGCCGCCTACTCGCTCGCGCGCCGGCGGGCCGCCTCGCGCAGCTCCTCGGCCATCGCGCGGATTTCGGTAAGATCCCGCCTCATCTCGCTCCAGCCGTACCAGAGAGCGTAGTCCGGGTTCGAGTGGAAGGCGCCCTGGAAGAGGCGCATGCGGTGCTCGAGGTGCATCACGAACAGCCGCTGCTCGATCGGCGTCGGCGCGTCGTGAAAGGCGAGCAGGTCCGGGAACGGGTGGGCGTAGTGCTCCGGCTTCCGCAGGACGCCCTCCCGGTAGAGGCCGGCCACGGTCCGGATCGCCTCCGCCAGCAGCCTGTCGCCCTCGCGGATCAGCCGGTCGCCCTTCTCGAGCTCGGAGCGGGCGAAGGTCGGGGAGTGGCACTGGCCGCAGGCAGCCAGCATCTTCGCGCGCTCCTTCTGCCAGTCCTCCTCGGTGAGGCGCGCCACGTCGGCGGCCCGCACCGCCTCGAGCCTCGGCGTCGGCTTCCCCTGGGGATCGAGGACGCCGAGGCCCTGCAGGATGGTCGTCCGATCGGCGGCCCATTCAGGATCGGCGGGCAGTGGCAGCCGGACGGCCAGAAAGCCCCAGGCCGTCCTCACCGCGTGGTCGCCGCCCGGCATGTGACACGTCTGGCACGTGGGAGCCGCCACCGAGGCGGGCAGCACGCCGGACTGCTTCAAGACGTACCGGACTCCGTGCTTCGAGGACGAGTACATCTCCCACTGCGGGTGGTCGAAGCCCATGTGGCAGGTCTGGCAGGCCTGGGGCTGCCGCGCCTCGACGGCGGAGAAGGTGTGCCGGGTGTGGCACGCATCGCAGGAGGCCAGGCCGAAGCCGGGCCCTTCCTTCTTGAGCTCGCGAATCTCGGCGTCGGTCTTGAGCCCGATCTTGTGACAGCCGCCGCAGCCCTTCATCCCCTCGGTCAGCGCCATGGGAAGCCAGTGCGTCGTCGGCATCGCCTTCATGGCGGTCCAGCCGAGGGCGTGCTTGCCGCGCTTGAACTCCTCGACCCGGCTCTCGTGGCAGGGGGCGCACGTGTCGGGGGTCGGGATCCGCGCCTTCGCGCTGTCCCCGGACGTCGTGTGGTCGCCGCCGTGGCAGGTGTCGCAGGAGACGTCCTGTTGCCGGTGCCGGCTCGCCTCCCAGTCCGCCACGATCCCGGGAGTGACCTGCCGGTGACAGGCGACGCAGTCGGTCCCGCTCGCCTCGCGCGCGTCCGCTGCGACGGGGCCGGGGATCGAGACGACGAGGAGACAGACGGAAAGACCGACGCGTCCGATCGGCTTCATGCAACACCTCCGACAGCCCTTCTCTCGCAGTTCGCGAGACACGGAGCCCGAAGCATACCAGAGGAGGTTCGAGCGCTCGGGCTCGAGCGCGGGCTCGGCGCTCCCCGTGCCGCTACGAGGTCGCCTCGGCGCGCAGGCGCTCGAGCAGCCCCCACAGCGCCTCGGCATGCCGGCCCAGGCGCGCGTACACCTTGCGCGCGAGCTCGTCGTCGTAGGTGCGACTCGTCAGGTTGCGGTCGTCGAGCCTCGCCTGCCAGGGCTCTTCCTCGGAGATCCAGCCGCGCCGGTACGCCGCCTTCTGGCAGGTGCGCGGGGAGGCGCAATCGAGGCCGTCTCGCCGCAGTGCCTTCTGGATCGCCTTCCACGCCAGCTCGAAGGAGAACTCGAAACGCTGGATCGCCGCGTCGCGAGCGATCGCCGTTTCCGGCTCTGCCATTGCCTCGCGCAGGCGTGCGACCGCCAGTGCGAAGCTCGCCAGCGGCTCGTTCAGAGGGGAACGCCTTCCTCGAGGATCCGGCGGCGCAGCCGCTCGCTCGCGACGTGTAGATCCACGAGGTCGATCGCCCGCAGCGTAGGCAGGCCGTCCACGCGGTCCTGGGTGCGCCGCCGCACATGTGGAGACAGGGGTGCGTCTGCCTCGAAGGCGATGTCAACGTCCGACCGAAGGACCGCAGTCCCCGTGACCCACGATCCGAACCACAGGCAGCGCGTGCGCGGTCCTGCCTCCTCCCGTACCACTTCGGCTACACGCCGGGCCAGGTCGCGCACCGCGGCGGGGATCGGCTGGGACACCAGCGGGGAGTTTGTCACGGTGGGGTCGCGTCCTCGGCGATAGGGTGAGCGAGCGGCGAAGCTGCGCCCCATGGCGGATCGCGCCGGATGCCGCGATCGCGGCCACAGGCCGACCGAGCTCGATGGAGGCGCACACGTCCGGTCCCCGAGTCGCATCGGTCGGATTCCCCGCGGACCCGCCGGCGCTTGCACCCGAGCTGACACCCCACCATAATCCGCAGCGCTCGAGAGGGAGGAGGGTGCTGAAGGACAAGTTCGCGTGGCTCGAGGTGGAGCTGCTGCGCGAGCTTCGGCGGCACTACGGCGACCGGCTCGTGTCCGCGGTCCTGTTCGACTCCGTCGGGCGCGGCGCGCCGCATCCTCACTCCGACGTGGACGTGCTCGTCGTTGCGGAGGGGCTACCCCGCGGTCGCATGAAGCGCTCCTCGGATTTCGCCGCCGTCGAAGCCGCCCTCGAGCCCGCGCTCGGTGCCCTTCGAGGCGAGGGGATCCACACGAGGCTCTCGCCGGTCTTCAAGACCCCCGCCGAGGCGAGCGAGGGCAGTCTCCTGTTCCTGGATTTCCTCGACGACGCGAAGGTCCTCCTGGACCGGGACGGCTTCTTCCAGCGGGTGCTCGCGAGGCTGCGCCGACGGCTCGAGGAACTGGGCGCGCGCAGGGTGTGGATCGGCAGCGCCTGGTACTGGGACCTGAAGCCGGATTTCAAACCGGGCGAGGTCTTCGAGCTGTGACCAACCTGGATCTCGCGCGAAGCTACCTCCGCAAGGCCGAGGATCGGTTCGACATCTTG
>JBBIHW010000111.1:5897-9217 GCA_037446795.1 Acidobacteriota bacterium | reverse complement strand
CACCGGGCCGGGCGCCCCGCAGGCTGCGGCGAGAACCGGATAGATTCCGTCCGCTGGCGGAAATAGAATGCGCGCTTCGGACGCGAGCCGACCGGCCCCGCCGGCCCGCGAGGTGCGGGCTTCCCGGGCGTCGCGCAGGCGGCCGGGCCGGGAGGCGGCTCGGCGGGACCAGCGCCCCGGGGCCGCCCGGGCGTAGCGCGGAGAGGAGCGAAGATGGATCAGCGCGATCCGATTCCCGGCCACGGAGCGAAGGCCGAGGCCGTCGCGGCCCGGCCTCACGTTCACGAGGAGCTGTCCTTCTGGCGCAAGTACGTCTTCGCCACGGACCACAAGGTCATCGGCATCCAGTACGGGGTGACCAGCCTCTCCTTCCTCTTCTTCGGCTTCTGCCTCATGATGCTCATGCGCTGGCAGCTGGCCTATCCAGGCCAGCCGATCCCCCTCGTCGGGAACCTCCTCGGGGAGTCGAGAGCGCCCGGCGGCGTGATGCTGCCCGAGTTCTACAACCAGCTCGGCGCGATGCACGGGACGATCATGGTGTTCCTCGGCATCGTTCCTCTCGCGGTGGGCGCCTTCGGGAACTTCGTGATCCCGCTGATGATCGGGGCCCCGGACATGGCGTTCCCGCGGATCAACGCGGCGAGCTACTGGGCGTACTTCGCCGGCGGCGTCGTCATGCTGGCGAGCTTCTTCGCCCCGGGAGGGGCGGCGCAGGCGGGCTGGACCTCCTACCCGCCCCTGGCCGACATCCTGCCGATCGGCCAGACGCTCTGGCTGCTCGGGATGGTGCTCATCATCACCAGCTCCCTGTTCGGCGCGATCAACTTCATCACGACCATCCTGCAGTTGCGGGCCGAGGGGATGGGGTTCATGCGGTTCCCGTTCTTCGTCTGGGCCCAGTTCGTGACGGCGTTCCTGCTGCTGCTGGCCTTCCCCCCGCTGGAGGCGGCCGCCGTGCTGCAGCTCATGGATCGGGTGGCGGGAACCAGCTTCTTCCTTCCGAGCGGGCTCGTGGTGAGCGGCCAGCCGCTCGAGGTCGCCGGCGGCGGCAGCCCCCTGCTCTGGCAGCACCTGTTCTGGTTCCTCGCCCATCCGGAGGTGTACGTGCTGGTCCTGCCCGCCATGGGGATCATCGCTGAGATCATCGCCAACAACACCCGCAAGCCCCTGTGGGGCTACCGCGCCATGGTCTACTCGGTGATCTTCATCGGCTTCATGTCCTTCATCGTCTGGGCGCACCACATGTTCCTGACCGGGATGGGGACGGCGATGTCCAGCTTCTTCCAGACGACCACGATGATCATCTCGGTGCCTTCCGTGGTCATCCTGACGGCGCTGTTCCTGTCGCTGTGGGGTGGCGCGATGCGCCTGCCCACCTCGATGCACTTCGCCCTGGCGTTCCTCCCCATGTTCGGGATCGGCGGCCTGACGGGGCTCCCCCTCGGGCTCGCCTCCTCCGACATCCACCTGCACGACACCTACTACGTCATCGCTCACTTCCACTACATCGTCGCGCCGGGGACGATCTTCGCCCTGTTCGCCGGCGTCTATCACTGGTTCCCGAAGGCCACGGGCCGCAGGATGAGCGAGACGCTCGGGAAGCTCCACTTCTGGCCGTCCCTGTTCTTCATGAACCTGGTCTTCATGCCGATGTTCTTGCTGGGGATGGCGGGCGTGTCGCGGCGGCTGTACGACGGAGGCGCCACGTACGAGTTCGCCCAGCCGGTTCTGTACCTGAACGCGCTGTCCTCGTGGGGGTCCTGGGGGCTCGCCCTCGCCCAGATCCCGTTCATGGTGAACTTCTTCGGCAGCATCTGGTGGGGCGAGAAGGCGGGTCGCAACCCGTGGAGCGCGACGACGCTCGAGTGGGTGGCTCCGTCGCCGCCGCCTCACGGGAACTTCGACATCCGCCCGGTGGTCTACAGGGGTCCGTACGAGTACAGCCCTCCGGGGCGCACGCCGGACTTCCTCCCCCAGAACGATCCTGCGAGAGCGTGAGGGCCCGATGGAAATCCCTTACAGGATCGAGGCGCGTCCGGACACCGGGCTCACCAACGGCAAGCTCGGCACCTGGCTGTTCCTGGCCTCGGAGGTGATGCTGTTCGGCGCGCTGTTCGCCACCTACATCGTCCTGCGTGCGGGAGCGGAGACGTGGCCCCAGGGCCGCACCCTCCTGAACGTCCCCCTGGCGACGTTCAACACCGTGGTCCTGATCACCTCGTCGGTGACGATGGTGATGGCCTGGGCCTCGTGCATGCGGCGGCAGTTCTCAAGGTACCGGATGTTCATGCTCCTGACCGTGCTGCTGGGGGCCACCTTCCTGGTGGCCAAGTACTTCGAGTACTCGGCCAAGGTCCACCACCATCTGCTGCCGAGCACGAACAACTTTCTCGCGATCTACTACACGATGACCGGGCTGCACGCGGCCCACGTGTTCGGGGGCATGGTCGTGAACGGCTACTTCTGGGCGTTCGGGAGGAGGCTCTGGGAGATCGAGCCGCAATGGCTCGCCAACCGCGTGGAGAACTCGGGTTTGTTCTGGCACTTCGTGGACCTGGTGTGGATCTTCCTGTTCCCGGTCCTGTATCTCCTGTAGGAGGAGCGGCGGTGGACGAACACGCGGTGGACCTCGACCGGCACGTGCGGGGTTACCTGATCGTCTTCGGGGCGCTGCTCCTCGGGACGTTGTTGACCGTCGTGGCGGCGTACTGGCTCCACCTGCCTCTGGCGCTCTCGGTGGCGGTGGCGCTCCTGATCGCCTGCTTCAAGGGTTCGCTCGTGGCCCTGTACTTCATGCACCTGATCTCGGAGCGCAAGCTCATCTACGTCGTTCTGGCGTTCACCGCGCTGTTTTTCCTCGCGCTGCTGTTCGGGCCGTTCCTGACGGACCTGGACGCCGTGAGCCTGTGAGATGTCCCTCAAGAAGTTCCACCTGCTGTTCATTACCACCTCGGTGGCTCTCTGCGTGTTCTTCGGGATCTGGTGCCTCCGCCGGTACGGGGAGGCGGACGGGGCTTCCTACGTCGCGCTGGCGGCTCTGGCGGCGGCCGTGGCGGTCGGCCTCGTGGGCTACGAGGTCTGGTTCCTGAAGCGGATGAAGGGGGTGAACGGGTCGTGAGGCGGGCCGGCAGGGCCCTGGCGGCGTCGGTCGCCCTCTGGGGTGCGAGGGGCGCCCTCGCGTGTTCGGTCTGCTTCGGCAACCCCGACGATCCGATGGCGCGCGCGGCCACGAACGGGGTCTGGTTCCTCCTCGCGGTCGTCGTCGGGATGCAGATCGCCTTCGCCGTCTTCTTCTTCGGGTACCTGCGCAGAAGGCTTCG
>JBBIHW010000111.1:0-5887 GCA_037446795.1 Acidobacteriota bacterium | reverse complement strand
TCTACCGGGACGGCTCCTTGAGGCCCGTCTTCCGGGTCGTCAAGTAGGAGGGGCGATGCTCCAGAAATGGCTGTGGCTCCCGCCGCTCGCCTCCGAGCACGGGATCCGCGTGGACGAGCTGAACCTGTGGGTGCACCTCCTGATGCTGGTGCTGTTCGTGGGGTGGAGCGCGTACTTCCTGGTCGTCCTCTATCGGTTCCGGGCCTCGCGCAACCCGGTCGCCTCGTACTCCGGGGCGAAGGGGAGGGCCTCGAACCTCGTCGAGGGCGGCGTCGTCGTCGCCGAGGCGGTCCTCCTGCTCGGGTTCTCCATCCCGGTCTGGGTGGAGCGGGTCGAGGCGTTCCCCGACGTGCGGGAGGCCACCGATGTCCGCATCGTCGGCGAGCAATTCGCCTGGAACGCGCACTACCCGGGACCCGACCGGGTGTTCGGGAGGACCGACCCGGGCCTCGTGGACCTCCAGACGAACCCGCTGGGTCTCGACCGGACAGACGAGCGCGCGAAGGACGACGTGGTGCTGGTGGGCGAGCTGGTGCTCCCCGCGCGGACGCCTGCGATCGTCCGCGTGAGCAGCAAGGACGTCATCCACAGCTTCGCGCTGCCGGAGATGCGCGTGAAGCAGGACGCCGTACCGGGCATGAGCATCCCCGTCCACTTCGTGCCCACGCACACGACCGAGGAGATGCGCAGGATCCTGGGCAACGACCAGTTCCGCTACGAGATCGCCTGCGCGCAGCTGTGCGGCCTCGGCCACTACCGGATGCGCGGCTTCCTCACGGTGCTCGCGCCCGAGGAGTTCGACTCCTGGATGGCGCAGAAGCAGCAGGAGCTCGCCGCCGCCGCCGGCGAGGACTCCTTCTGGCAGTGAGGGATCGGCTTCCGCCGCGGACGCCATGAACCTGGACTGGTTCGCACTCGAGGAGGGGACCTGGTACGCCCGTCTCTACGAGTGGCTCACGGCGCCGCTGTTCAGCATCGGCAAGGAGAGCTTCTCGGCGGCGAACGTCCTCAAGCTCGTCCTGTTCCTGATGCTGCTCGCCTGGGCGGCCCGCGCGCTCCGGAGAATCCTGGTGCGCCGCGTGTTCCCGCGGACCCAGGTGGACCCGGCGACCGCGCTCGCCATCTCGAGCCTGATCTTCTACGGTTTCCTCTCCCTCGGGATCCTCGTCGGCCTGCAGGCCGCCGGCATAGACCTTTCCACGCTCACCGTCCTGTTCGGCGCTCTCGGCGTGGGCATCGGTTTCGGCCTGCAGACCATCGCCTCGAACTTCGTGTCCGGCCTGATCATCCTGTTCGAGCGGCCGATCCGGATCGGAGACCGCATCCAGGTCGGGGACCTTCACGGAAGGGTGGTGCGGATCCGCGCGCGCGCCACGGAGGTGGTGACCAACGACGGGATCTCGGTGATCGTCCCCAACTCCGAGTTCGTCTCCCAGCGCGTGGTCAACTGGAGCCACGGCGACGACAAGATCCGGATTCGCGTGCCCGTGGGGGTGTCCTACGGAAGCGATCCCGAGCGCGTGCGGC
Organism: Acidobacteriota bacterium; assembly: GCA_037446795.1. Taxonomy (GTDB): domain Bacteria; phylum Acidobacteriota; class Polarisedimenticolia; order Polarisedimenticolales; family JBBIHW01; genus JBBIHW01. The sequence goes on along the minus strand of JBBIHW010000111.1, from coordinate 4,360 downwards.
AGGCGCTGCTCGAGGCCGCCGGCTCCGTGGACGCGGTGCTCAAGGACCCTCCGCCGCGCGTTCGGCTGAAGGAGTTCGGGGACTCGGCGATCGAGTTCGAGCTGCTCGGCTGGACGACCGAGCTTCTGCACGCCCGCGGGGAGTTCGTGAGCCGGGTGAACTTCGCGATCCACGCGGCGCTCGAGCGGCACGGGATCGAGATTCCGTTTCCGCAGCGCGTCGTGCACCTGCGCCCGGCCGCCGCGGTCGCGGCTCCTCCCCCGCCGGCGGCGGGGAAGCCCGGCGCGCCCTGACCGCCGAGACACGGGGCGCGAGGGCGGTCGAGCAGGCGGCGGGAAACCACTGGTCCGGCGAGTTCTGCGACGAAAAGGCCGACGCAGTGGCTTCCTTGCGTCGGCTGGGCAGGGCGCGGTCAAGTCCTGGTTCTGCTGCAACGCGGTTGGGGGTTGATGCCGGTTTCCGTGGTCTTCCTACGCGGTCGCTCCCCACCGCGTCCCCCTCCGTCACGCCCGATCTGGTCGGCCTGGACCTCGGTGCCACGGCAGGCGGGTGAGGGTCCCGGGGCTCCGCCTGGAGCTCCTCCCGCAGCCGCTCAAACTCGGTGATCGTCACTCCCCGCCACCGTTCGGCACGGCGCACGAGCGCTCTGTACATCAGCTTCAGCACCGGCCGCTCGCCGAACACGTGCACGACTGCCCGAAGCCGGCGCCGCTCCTCCACGAACAGCCGCTCGAGGAGGTTCGTCGTCCGGGTGGCCCGGCGATGGTTCGGAGGCAGCCTCAGGTGAGCGATGCACGCCTCGAAGTCCTCTTCGAAGCACTGGACCGCCGAGGGGTAGAGCTTGCCGAACCGCGCCACGAGATCCTCCCGCAGCGCCCGCGCCATCGCCGGCGAGGGCGCCTCGTAGGCAGCCCGGGCAGCCTGGCGGAACTCCACCCGAGCCTCCTCAGGCAGCTTGGCCACGATGTTGCGCATCTCGTGGGCGAGACACCGCTGCCGCCGGGAGAGGTCGGAAGCCATCCCCAACGGCCCGGATCAGCCCGGGGGCTCCGCTCGTGATCGTCAGCACCGGGTCGCCGAGCCGCTTGAGGTCCGCCTGGAAGTCCTTGCAGCAGTCGGCCGACGATCCCTTCACCCCGCCTCCGCCCTCAGCGCATTGCTCCGCCGGTGCAGGGATTCTCGCCGCAGGAGTGGGCGCAGGCGGGCCGGGGGGTCCCTCCGCAGCCGCAGCTGCAGGTGGCCGCCTCCGAGGCCGGCAGGTCGAAGACGCCGCCCACGAGGGAGAACGCCCCCTTGCGCCGGGCTCGCACGGTGAAGGGGATCTCGACCCGCCCCTCGCGGATCATCCCCGGCTCGATCCGCACGTCGTACAGTCCGCCCTTGGAGCTCGCCCCGGTCAACCGCAGGGACACGATCTCGGTCGAAAGGTTCTGAATGCGCACGGCGCTGCCCGCGAGGCTCGCGTCGGCGCCCTCCACGACGGCCTTTCCCAGCGTGGTCTCGCCACGCGTCAGGTTCAGCTTGTCGGCTTGCATGGAGAAGCGCACCACGTTCAGGGACTGCTCGATGGACTTCCCCCGGTCCTCGACCCGCAGCTTGGAGCCGCCCAGGGGGATGTGGGAGGGGAGGTTCACGATGGCCTGGTGGGGCGATTCCGCCAGGACCGGACAGGCGCGCTCGCCCACCGTCGCCCGTGTGTTCTCGGCGCGCCCGTCGAACAGGCCGGGCCGGGTGACGTACAAGTCGCCGCCGGTCATCGCCATCCGCGGCACGCGGCTCGGTGCCTTCTGCGATTCCGCATCGGTGAGCACGGTCACCGCTGTCGCCGCGATGCCGACGAGGGTCGCCTTCAGGCGGCCGCGGCGCGAGGGGGTGAAGGTGGCCTCGCCGCGGTCGTTCGTGGTGGCGCGCTGGCCGTCCTCGAACTCGACGACGAAGCCGGTCAGGTCGTTGCCGTTCGGACCGACGGCGGTCAGCGTGGCGGGCTGGTTCTCCACGACCTGGCCGACGACGATCCGCGAATCCGAGATCTTGCCGCCGGTGCAGGGATCGCCGCCGCAAGAATGAGCGCAGGCGGGCCGGGGGTCCCTCCGCAGCCACAGGTGCACGTGCCGGCCTTGCTGGGGGACGCTTCGGTGGCGCCTGTGCAGGGGCTCCCGCCGCAACGGTGCGCACAGAACGGCCGGGGCGTGTCTGCGCATCCGCAGTTGCAGCCTGCAGCCGGCGCGGCTGCGCACAGCCCATCTCCCGCCCGAGACAGAACGAACAGGACCAGACACAGCACGCGCCCGAGCTTGACCCGCTCCCGATTCATGGCCGTCCACTCCTCGCGCGCCACGGGCCCGAGGCTCCCGCGGCGCGCACTCATGCAGCGACCGACCCTACGGCGCGAGGTCCAGAACCTCGACGATGCGGGTGAAGGGAATCTCGGCCCGCTCCTCGAGCTCCTTGACCGCCTCGGCGTTCGGCGCCTCGAAGAGACACGTGCGGCGGGACCCGCCCGGGAGGAACGTGCTCCGGATGCGGCGGACCGCCCTGCCGCCGGCCGTCATGCGCTGGCCGGTCTCTCTGGTGATGCCCTCGAGATCGCGCTCGGCCATGGACGCGGCCATGGGAAATCTCCCTCTCGGTCTGGGGAGCCGGGCCGATGCTAGCTAGGCGCGGCGGGTCAGCCGGTCAAGGGGATGTACGATCGATGCGCGATGGACAATGGATGTGCGACCTGCGTGGTGCGGAACCGGAACTGGGAGGCACGCCCCGGGGCAGGCGGCGCGCGAACTCGGGCCGGTGAGCGGTCAGATGGCGATCAAGCTCCGCTGGACGTTTCGGGGATAGCGGGGCGAGTGTTGACGAGCGCGGCCCGGTCTGTTCTCCGGAGCAAGGGCGGACTCGGTGGGTCGTCCCGAGCCCGCGCCGGCCGTCACCGGGGAGCTCGCTGCCCGAACACCTTCGGCGTGGGCATGCGGGAACGCACGTCCTTGAGAGCCTCCACCGTCACGCGCTCGATGCCTCGCTCCCGGCAGTACGACTCGACGGAGCGGGCGACCATGCCGCGCACGAAGGCGGGGACCTGCCCGAGGCGCTCGCGGGCCTCGGGGTCCCAGTGGAGTTCCTGTGCTGCGGGCTCGCCATAGGCGACCGCGGGCCGCAGGACGTCGCTCGCCATGGGGTACGTGCCCGGGACGTGGGTGCACAGCGGGTCCTCTGCCAGCAGGTCTCCCGTCATGGCGTAGGCCCGCGCGCGGCAGCCGCCGCAGGCGGCCCGCAGCTCGCAGGCTCCGCAGCGTCCCCCGAGCCGGTTCCGCTCCCGGATCCTCGCGAACGGCGCCGAGCGCTCCCAGATGTCCCGCAGGCCCGTCGTCCTCAGGTTCCCGCCGAACACGGGGAGGTAGGGGCACGGGGTCACGTCGCCGTTCGGGCGGATCCCCATGTAGTGGGTCCCGGCGGGGCACCCCCCGGCCCCTCCGGCGTACACCTTGAGAAAGGGGGACGCCGGCTCGCGCTCGAACAGCGTCCGCACGTAGTGCGGCGCGCACTTGGCATTGACGAGCATCCGTCCCGCGAACCGCTTCTGGATCCCGTAGAGCTCGACGAGCACGCGGTCGTAGTCGGCCGCGCTCATATCCGACACGAACTCGCCCCGGCCGGCCGGGACGAGGAAGTACAGGTTCCACACGCGGGCCCCGAGCTGCTCGCACGAGAAGGTCGCGAGGTGCTCGAGCTCGGAGGCGTTGTGCCGACCGACCGTCGTCTGCACGATGAACGGGAAACCCTCGTCGCGGAGGATCCTCGCCCCCTCGACGGTGTTGGCGAACGCGCCCCGGACGCGCCGGAATGTGTCGTGCCGGCTCGCGTCGAGGGCGTCGAGCGAGAGGGCGAAGCCGCGCGCTCCCGCTTCCCTGAGAACGCGGGCGAGGTTCGCCGTGATCTTGACGCCGTTGGTGCCCACGACGACCCAGAGGCCGCGCGCGTGGGCGTGCCGGACGATCTCGAGGAGGTCGCGGCGCAGCAGCGGTTCGCCCCCCGTGAGGATCACGAGGCACTCGGGGGCGAACCGGGCGATCTCGTCCACGACCGCGAGGCACTCCGCGGTGCCGAGCTCGCTTCGGTCCGAGAACGCCTCGCGCTCGGCGAGCGCCGGCGGGCCGGCGTCGAGGTAGCAGTGCTCGCACGCGAGGTTGCAGCGGTACGTCAGGTTCCACGAGATGACGTACGGGCGGTCGAGCGTTGCGGCGTCCATTGCGGGGCCGTCGGTTTCCCTCACATTCCGAAGAAGCCTCGGGCCTCCTCGAGCACGGCCTCGTCCACGAGCGCGTAGCCGCGCTCGCGCGCGAACCGCTCGATCCCGGCGCGGGCCATG
>JBBIHW010000110.1:0-9236 GCA_037446795.1 Acidobacteriota bacterium | reverse complement strand
CCCGCGAGCAGCCAGGCCCCTTGTCGGCGACGACCGGGCGAACGACCGAGCCTAGTCCCGGTGATTCATGAAGATCGCCGCGACGGGGCGGGAAGGACCGCCCCCCGCTTCCGCCGCGGCGACCGGTCAGGCTCCCCCTTCCGACCAGCCGGGTCCGGAGCCGCAGCAGGTTCTTCAGGAATCAGACAGCCTAGATGCAGCAGCCGCTACACTCGCCTTCCTCGCAACAGGCCAGCGTCGTCGGAAGACAACACCTGCCCTTGCAAGGCGGCCTGCCGCCACCCTGGACCTGCTCGAGTTCCTCGATGAACAGTTCTCGCATGGTCGGTTCCCTCCATTCCTGGGCTCCGGAATGCCCCCGGAGCGGCCGCCGGAATGTACGCAGCCCCGCCGCGGCCGTCAAGGCCGCTACAGATCCGCGAAACGGACGGCTCGCGCTACTCCGTGTAACAACAGCTGTCGCACGGCGGCTGCTCCTCGCAGCACGCCAGCGTCGTCGGGAAGCAGCACTGACACGGGCCCTTCGGCGGCCTGCCACCACCACTCACCTGCTCAAGCTCCTCGATGAACAGCTCACGCATTCCTCGTCCCTCCTTGTGGAATTGTCCCGCCCGATACCGTCGCGGACAGGCCGGGAATCTACCGGAACTCCCCGATTCGGTCAAGGGAGAAGCCGATACGCACCGCTGCACCTCGCACCGGCGAGGAGGCTCACGGGGACCAGGGTGGCGGTCGGCTTCCGCTGGAGCGGTCGAGAAGGGGGCGAGCCTGCCCGGCTCGGGCGAGCGCGACGTGGAAGTGGACGTCGGCGAGCAATGCTTGGCGATCGACGGGCTCGACCTGCAAGACGCAGCCCGACCCGGGCGCCGGCGATCCAGCCGCCGGCAGGTCTGGTCGGCACGGCACTTGCTGGAGGAGTGGTGGGTCGTGCTGGAGGCCGCAGCGATCGCAGCCTCCCAGGTGACCGCCCGGGAGCGGGGTCCGGCTAGCCTCGCACGGCCTTGCTCGTGGGGTGGTCGCAGCGGGCGGGAGCCGCAGGCGGCGAGACAGCGGACCTCTCGCGCCTCGCGGAAGAGGTCCACCAGCTCGAGCCGGCACCGAACCCGAGACTGGCGAGCCGGGGGAAGGGTGCGGAGGGATGGACGCTCGGCCGGGAACGCAGCTTGTCCGTCCTGTCCCCCGGCCCTAGGATGACCCAGCGGGACGTCCGGGGCTTCCGTGAGATCGCCGAGGGGAAGGATCGCAGGCGCACTGCTGGCCCTCGCGTGCGCCCTCCGCGCCGTCCAGGCCGGCCAGCTTCCCGTCCGCGTCTACACCACGGACGACGGCCTCGCCCACGATGCGGTGAACCGGATCGTCCAGGACTCCAGGGGCTTCCTCTGGTTCTGCACGGACAGCGGCCTATCGCGGTTCGATGGGGACCGGTTCGCGAACTTCAGCGCCGAGGACGGCCTGCCCTCGGAGCGCGTGATGGACCTGCTGGAAGCCGCGGACGGGGCGTACTGGATCGCCACGGACAGCGGCCTGGCCCGGCTCGATCCCGCGGAGACGGAATCGGCCGAGGGCCGTGACCGGGGACGCACGTTCACGCCGGTGCCGCTCGATCTCGGCAGGGACTCTCGGGGGTTCCTCTGCCTGTACGAGGACGGCACGGGAGGGCTCTGGGTGGGCGCCGTCGGCGGGCTTTACCGGATCGAGCGCCGGCAGGGCGGCTACGCCGCACGCGCCGTGGATCTCCGGGAGCCCGCACGCGTGCTCCCGTTCATCCAGGTGAACGCGATCGCGCCGGCCCCCGCGGGGGGGCTGCTGATCGCCACACGATACGGCGGGCTCTACCGGCGCGGTGCGTCCGGCCGTATCGAGCGCGAGCGCGGGCTGCGGGATTCCGAGCAGAACGTGAGGGCCATCGCCGCGGACGAGGACGGGTCGCTGTGGCTCGCCACGCGCGCGGGCCTCGTCCATCTGGGCGAAGGCGGCAGGCCGGCGGCCCCCATGGTCCGCCTCCCCGCGCCGACCCCGGAGGACCTGCCCAGCCGCTGGGTCTCGGACGTCTTGAGGGCTTCCGACGGCACCCTGTATCTGGCCACAAAGAACGGTCTCGCGGTGGTGTCCCGCGAAAGAGGGAGAAGGCACCTTCGCCGCTACGGCCCCGACGAGGGGCTCGCCGAGCGGGACCTCACCGATCTCCTGGAGGACCGTGACGGGAACATCTGGATCGCCAGCTCGCGAGGCGTCATGCGGCTCGCTGCGGGGGGCTTCGAGGCCTACCGGCTCCCCAAACGGTCCGGCGCCTCCGCGGCCCGGGCCTTCCTGGAGACCCGCGCCGGGGACCTTTTGGTCGCGGAATCCACGGAGCGGGAGGGAATGTTCCTGCACCGGTTCACCGGCGATGGCTTCGAGCCGTTCCGCCTTCCCTTGCCTCCCGTCTACCTGGGATGGGGGTGGAACCAGCTCGTCGTCCAGTCCCGCGACGGGTCCTGGTGGATTCCGACCGGCGAGGGGCTGTTCCACTTCCCGCCCACGGATAGCCTGGCCGAGCTGTCCCGAGCGCGCCCGCTGGCGGTCTACCGCTCCGGGGACGGACTGGGCTCGGACGAGATCTTCAGGCTCTTCGAGGACTCGCGAGGGGACCTCTGGATCTGCGCCGGCGGCCTGGTCCGCCTGGACCGAGCGACGGGGCGGCTCGTCCGCCACTCCCAGGACGAGGGCGCCCCGCGCACCTGGGTCTTCGCGTTCGCCGAGGACCGCTCGGGCGCAGTGTGGATGGGAAACGAGGAGGGACTCTTCCGATATTCCGGCGGCCGCTTCACGCGGATCACCGCCGCGGACGGCCTCCCTCCCGGCGCGGTCCGCGCGCTGGTCGTGGATCCGGAGGGACGCCTGTGGATGGGGACGGATGGGGGCGGTGTGGCTCGCCTGGAGGAGACCGCCCGCGGGGTCCCGCGCGTGGACCGGTACGACCGGGCCCGGGGGCTCACGAGCGACGCCGTCCGGGCCCTCGTCGCGGACCACGCGGGCCGGCTCTACATCGGGACGGACCGCGGCGTGGACTTTCTCGATCCGCGCACCGGGCACGTGGCCCACTACTCCCGCTCCGAGGGGCTCGCGTCGAACGAGCTCGACATCGCGCGCGTGGACCGCGCGGGTCACGTGTGGTTCGGAGGCAACGCGGGCGTGTCGCGCCTGAGGCCGAAGCCGCTTCGGCCCACCGCCCCTCCCCGTGTGTTCATCAGCGGGCTGCGCTTCGCCGGCGTCCCCTACGTCCTGTCCCCCCTGGGCCGGGAGAACGTCGCGGATGTGAGGCTGGCCCCGTCGCAGCGCCAGGTCGAGATCGAGTTCGTGAGCCCCGGCTACGCCGGCCCCCGAGCGGTCCGCTTCCAATACCGGCTCGACGGCGGAGGCGGCCGTGACTGGAGCGCGCCGTCGGCCACCCGGTCCGTCCAGTATGCGAGCCTCTCCTCGGGGCGCTATCGGTTCGAGGTGCGGGCGGTGGACGCGGACGGCCGCGTCAGCCCCACCCCGGCGGGGGTCGAGTTCACGATCCCTTCCCCTGTGTGGGCCCGGTGGTGGTCCCTGACGCTCATGGGGATGGTCGGGATCGGCGCCGCGTACGGGGTCTACAGGTACCGCCTGGGCCGCCTCCTCGCGCTCGAGCGCGTCCGCTCGAGGATCGCCTCCGACCTGCACGACGACGTGGGAGCGTCGCTCTCGCGGATCGCCATCCTGTCGGAGGTCGCCCTGGCCCAGGGTGCCCGAGACACCGGGCCCGTGGCCGACCTTCTGCGGCGGATCGCCGCCGCGGCACGGGAGGCCGTGGAGAACATGGCGGACATCGTGTGGGCCACCGACCCGAAGCGCGACCGGGCCGGCAACCTCGTCTCGCGCATGAGGGCCTTCGCGGGCGAGCTGCTGGCGGCCAGGGGAATCGAATTCCGCTTCCAGGCTCCTCCCGACGGGCTGGACGCGGCCATCGGGCCCGACCAGCGGCGCGAGGTCCTGCTCATCTTCAAGGAGTGCGTCAACAACGCTGTCCGCCACGCCCGCTGCACGCGGGTGGACGTGGACGTCCGCATCGAGGGTTCGCGGCTGCTGCTGGAGGTGACCGACGACGGGAGCGGTCTCGAGCCCGACACGGGGTCGGAAGCACACGGCCTGGGCAGCATGCGGCGACGCGCCGCTCGGCTGAACGGACGGTGCGACATCCAATCCGCCGCGTCGGGGGGGACGACCGTGAGGCTCGACGTCCCGATCGGATGACAGTCCCGGACGTTCATCCAGGGGTAAGACGGGACTGGGTCGCGTAGATTCGGACGGAGGCGACACGACGACCGTGGAACCAGCGCCAGAACCCCCCGGCGGCCCGCCCGACAAGGCGATCCGCGTCGCCATCGTCGAGGACGTCCGCGACATCCGGGAGGGGCTCGCCGTGTTGATCGGGGGGACCCCGGGCTACCGCTGCGTCGGCACGTACGCCTCGATGGAGGAGGCTCTCCGGGGGATCTCCGCCCAGGCGCCGCCGGACCTGGTCCTCGTGGACCTCGGCCTGCCGGGGATGAGCGGCATCGAGGGGATCCGCATCCTGAAGGAACGGCATCCCGGGATGGTGCTCGTCGTTCTCACCGTCTACGACGACGACCTGAGGATCGTGAACGCGCTGTGCGCCGGGGCCTCCGGCTACCTGCTCAAGAGGACGCCGCCGTCGAAGCTCCTGGAGGGCCTGAAGGAGGCGTACGAGGGCGGCGGCCCGATGTCGCCCGAGGTGGCGAGCCGGGTCATCGAGCTGTTCCGCGAGGGCCGGCCCCCGGAGGCCGTGGAGCACCGGCTGACCCCGCACGAGCTGCGGCTGTTGAAGCTCCTGGTGGACGGACACCAGTACAAGACGGCGGCCGCCGAGCTGAACGTGAGCCTCGGCACGATCCGCTTCCACATGCAGCAGATCTACCGTAAGCTCCAGGTGCACTCCAAGTCCGAAGCGGTCGCCCGTGCCCTGCGGGGCGGGCTCGTCCGCTGACCCCCGGCGACCCCTTGACGTCCCTGGATGAATGTCCAGTTCCCGCGCGCCCGGCCGGGGCGTAAATCTGGAGCCGATGCGTCCGGTTTCGACAGGAGGGACGTGTGCCATGGCTGCAGTCCACCACGCCCGCGCCGTTGTCTGCGGGGCCTGCGTGCTGTTGGCCGCGCTGACGCCGCTCGTCCGCGCGCGCCCCCACTCCCCGATCCAGCTCCAGTTGGAGCTCGTCCAGCTCGATCCCGACAAGGCCCGGGCGGAAATCCGGATCGAGGTGTCGAGCGAGCAGGAGGCGCCCGAGACGAACGTGGAGCTGATCGTCCCCGAGGGCATCGGCGCCGACCAGACCTCCTGGACGGTGGATCTCGTCCCCGGCAAGCCTCTGAGTCTCTACACGACCATCCGGGCGGAGAGGGACGCGGGCAACGTGGCCATCACGGCGAGGGCCAGCAAGGTGTTCGGCCCCACCGACTCCTGGGGCGATGCCGCATCGGTGCTCCTGCGGGCCGATCCCCAGACGCACCGCCTCACTCTCGGCTGGGTGTACACGCACGTCCCCGTCCTGCGGCAGGTCGAGCCGGGAAACGCGAAGGTCGTTTCCACGTCCGCTCTGCCCATTCCCGAGGGGCCGTGGTCCGAGACGCTCGGCCCCACGGCCGAAGTTCCCGTCAAGGGCGCCAACACCGCAGCCGAGCCGGACTCGCCCGGCGCGGCCCTGCAATTCACCGTCACGGGGCGTTTCGTGTACCCGGACCGCAGCGGCGTGGACCGGGATGCCGCGGACATCCTGCTCGAGCTGCGCCGCGGGGACGGCGAGCCGCTGCCCGGCTCGAACTTCTGCTTCACGAACGGCGACGGCACGTTCTCCTGCTCCTTCGAGCACCCCGGGACCACCTTGCGGCTGCGGTTCTACGCCTACACCAATCTCGATCCGGGTCCCACGCGCCTGGGCGTCTTCTCTCCCTCGTGCGGCGATGCACCGGGCTGCGCCTGGCCCCAGGACTCGTGGGAGTTCACCTGCCCGGCCGGCACGTCGTGCGACCTCGGCGTGATCGGCGGCACCTACACCGAGCCGTGGATGGGTGCCATGCAGATGACCGAGGACATGATCCGGGCCTTCGAGAAGCTCATCTTCGACAACCTGCATGCCCCCCAAAACGGTCCGCTACCCGGTCGGATCGTCTTCCCTTCCGCCGTGGGACCGCAGTACACTCGGGGAGGTAACGACGACGACTGGATCTCGATCCCGTACCCCTACCAGATGTGGGCCGACGTAATCGTGCACGAGTACGGCCATGCCGTGATGCGCTGGCTCTGGATGGGCTTCTCGCCGTCCTGGCCCAGCTCGGATTGCCCGAGCCCACACGACGTGAAACGGGTGAGCGGTCCGGGCTGCGCGATGTCCGAAGGATGGGCCGACTTCTGGTCGTGGTACGGGAACGAGTTCTACGACGGCGACAACAACCCGGCGAACGACGGCGGGATCTACAACGAGTCGTTCACCGTGGACATGGAAAACCGCACCGGATCCTGGGACTCGGGGGACCGTGTGGAGGGGAACGTGGCCGCCGTCCTCGGCGACCTGCTCGATGCCGCCAACGACGGCCCCACGCCCGGGGCCGCCGACCGCGTCACCGACCGGATCCAGCACATCTGGCACGTCATGAGCAGCCGGGGCTACAACAACTTTCGGGAGTGGTACGACGAGTACCTTGCCGAGGGGCACGATCCTGGTCCGCTCATCTCGATCCTGGAAAGGGCCACGATCGACTACACGCCTTTCGACTACAACCCCGAGGACGTCTGCCCCAGCGCTTACACCGCGCAGCCCACGCCGTGGACGAAGAGCATCTACGTCCCCGGGGCCACGACGGACTCGACGGACCCGACCCCTCCGTGCGGGAACGGGAGCCGTGCGGGGAGCGTGTTCTACCAGTTCAACTCCGGAGGCCAGGGGCTCCTCACGATCGATACGTTCGGCAGCTATTACGACACGATCCTGTCGGTGTGGAAGGGGTCGTGCGGCGCGATGGTCCCGGTGGCCGGCGGCTGCAACGACGACGCCGGAGGAGGACTGGCGTCCCAGGTGTCGTTCAACACGGAGCCGGGCGTGACCTACATCATCATGGTCACTTCCTACAACGGATACCTCGACTGGCTCCAGATCAACGTGAACTACTCGGCGACGCCTCCAATCCACGACGCGTGCCCGAACGCGAAGGTCATTCCCGCACTCATCGGCCCGTGGGGAGACGCCGATTGGACCGACGGCGCGACGTGGGTCGCCTCCGATCCCTACCCGGACTGCCAGTGGGCGAATCCGGGGCCCTACAACACGGTCTGGTACCGCTTCACCGCGCCCTACGATGGACGGCTGTCCTTCGGCACGGGTGGAAGCAGCTACGACACGGTCCTCTCGGTGTACACGGCGGGGTGCGAGCCGTCTCTGAGACAGCTCGTCGCGTGCAACGACGACAGCGCCTCCGGTGTTCATTCCTCCCTCCTCCTCGATGTGAAGAAGGGAGTCACCTACCACATCATGGTCTCGTCCAAGTACCCGGGCGGCGGGTACGAGGTCTTCAACTCGTACTTCAGCCCCGCTGCCGGCCGCGTGGATCCCCTGCTGGTCTCGAAGGTGCCGGGAAGTACGACAGGCGATCTACAGCTTTCCTGGAACCCAGGGTGTCTCCCCTACGACTCGAACTACGCCGTCTACGAGGGGACGCTCGGCTCCTGGTACAGCCATTCCCCGCGCACCTGTAGCACGGGCAACGTCTATTCCACGACCCTGACGCCGGCGCCGGGCTCGACCTACTACCTCGTCTCGGCCCTCAGCGGGTACGCGGAGGGCTCGCTGGGCAACCGCAGCTCGGGGGCTGAGATCCCGGGAGCCGCGTGCAACTACCAGAATCCAGGAAGGTGCCCCCCGCTTTGCGGCCACGACCCGTGCTACGAGGGACCGGGCCTCGATCCCGGATGCGGCCAATGCATCGCCGACATCTGCGCCGTGGACCCCTTCTGCTGCTACGGGGACTGGGACGCGATCTGCGTGTCCGAGGTGCGGACGGTCTGCGACACAGCACGGTGTCCCGACACGACCGGGTCCTGCAGACACGGGTTGTGCGAGGAAGGCGGAAGCCTCGTTCCGGGTTGCGACGCCGTCGGCTGCGTGAGCCAGATCTGCGCAGTGGACCCGTTTTGCTGCGACATCTTCGGCTGGTGGGACAATATCTGCGTGAGCGAGGTCACGAGCGTCTGCGGCTATCGCTGCCAGGAGTCCTATTGAGCGGCAAGGCCGGCGGACCTCGGGAAAGGGCGACGGGCTCGAGCGAGCGCGGACGGCCTGCGGACCCGGTTCGCCCCTTCGCCCGGCCGCTCCTGCGTTGCTGACGCCGGGGCGCGTCGGGTCCTGTCCGCGGCGGACGTGCTCCGGTCCGCGGGAGCGGCACCCGGCGACCGATGTGTTCCGCCCGAACCAGGTGCCCGTGCTTCCGGGAGGACCCGGGGCGGGGTCAGGCTCCCCGATGCCGGTCCCCGAGCGCCGAGGCGCCAGAGATGGCGCGCGAGACGATCGCCGCCGTCGCCTGCAGGGCGATGGGGACCCTCGGACTCTGCATGGTCCTCCAGCACCTCGGCGGTTTCCTCGACTTCCCCCTGTGCCCGCGCCGCGGGCCGCGATGGTGAATCCGTTCGTCTCGTTCCCGACCAAGAGCCTGACCCGGACCGTCGAGGCGGAGCCTCTGGCAGGCCGCCGGTCCCGCCAGAGCATGACTCGCATGTCCTCCACGCCACCGCGGCGGAAGTCCACGCCGTGCCGCATGGCGGCTGGTGGGTCGAGGAGGGGACGTACCGGCCGAACTCGTCGTCGTCCCGTTCGGAGTCCTGCTCCTCCGCCGCGAGGATCTCGCCCTCGGCCGACACCTGCACCTCGAGCAGCTTCCCGCCGCTGGTCGCCGGCGGGACCTCGTAGGACATCGGCCCCTCCCGCCCCTCGCTCACCTCGACGATCTCCTCGGCGACCCGGCAGGTCGCCTCCGGGTAGTTCGCCGCGAGGGCGGCCGAGACCGGTGCGGGCAGGTCCGCGACCCCGATTCCCTTCTCGATCGCCAGGAACTCCCCTGCCGGCGTCAGCGTCACGTCGAGCTTCCGCCCGCGCTGCTCGAGGCTCACCTCCTAGCCCAAAGTTCCCGCGACTGTTCGGGTCGCAACGCGGGGTAATCCATTGAGC
>JBBIHW010000109.1:0-9322 GCA_037446795.1 Acidobacteriota bacterium | reverse complement strand
AGGGTGGAGGACTTGCCCGCCCCGGTCGGCCCGGTGATCAGGACGAGCCCCTGGGGCAGTCGGGCGAGCTCGGCCAGGACCTCCGGAAGCCCCCACTCCTCGAGGGAAGGGAACTCGAACGGTACGCGGCGGAACACCGCAGCCAGCGTGCCTCGCTGGTAGAAGACGGAGCAGCGGAAGCGCGACACCCCGGGAACGCTGTGACCGAAGTCCACGGCGAGCCGCTCCTCGAGGACCCGCCGCATCCTTTCTCCGAGCAGTCCCTCGAGCATCTCCCGCAGCGTGTCGGGCTGCAGCGGCTCCCGCTTGAGCGGCAGGAGCTTCCCACCCACCCGCAACAGCGGCGGCCTCATGGGCTTCAGATGGAGGTCCGAGGCCTGCTGGTCGGTCATGAACCGCAGCAGGTCGTCGATCCTCGGAGCCCCGGACGCGCCGGGAGCGCTGAGGCCGGCTGCCGTCGCAGGGGTGGGCGGAGCGCTCACGGGGTCGAAACATAGGCGGGCGCTGCGACAAGTCAAACCGCCGCGCTCCGTTCGATTGACGGGCGATCCCTGGGTGGGATATAACCCGCCGCCTCCTCGCGCCATGAAGCTCCGCCAGATCCTCGGCACGCTGACCCTGGCGAACCAGCTCACCTTCCTGCGGCTCGTCGCCCTCCCGTTCTTCATCCTGTCCGTCATGAACGGCCGGTTCGCCGTCGCGCTCGCCATCTTCGTCGCCGCCGCCCTCACGGACCTTCTGGACGGCCTGATCGCGCGCTGGTTCGGCCAGAGCACAGCCCTCGGAACCTACCTGGACCCGGCGGCGGACAAGCTCCTGCTGGGTTCGGGCTTCGTGCTTCTCACCGAGTACCCGAACATGTTCCAGGACATCCCGATGGCGAACCGCATCCCGATCTGGCTGACGACGCTGACGATCACGCGGGACGTCCTGATCGTCTCGGTGGCCGTGATGCTCTACCTCGCCTACGGGGAGACCCGGTTCCGGCCGAGCCTGTTCGGGAAGCTCACGACCCTCGCCGAGATCCTGACGATCGGGCTGTTCCTGCTGTTCAACCACCTCGAGGCGCGCCCGCCCGTGCTGGACCTCGCCGTCTACGGCACGCTCGGCCTCCTCTGGATCTCCGGGCTGCACTACATCTGGTGGACGATGGGGCGGGTGCGGGCGCAGGGGCAGCCCCCGGCCCCGGAGTGAGGTCGTGGGCGACCGGTTCGTGGACCTGGACGAGGACTCCCGCCGGGCGCTCGGTTTCGACGCCCTGCTCGACGTCGTGGCCGGCTACGCGGTCAGCGAGGAGGGCCGGCGTCGGGTTCGAGCTCTCCGCCCCCTGCGGGATGGACAGGCGGTCCGGTCGCAGCTCGAGTCGGTCGGCGAGGTGGTCCGGGAGATCGGCGCGGGCGGCCGGCTCCTCGGCGCCGGCCTCCCGGACCCCCTCCCGGCCCTCGAGGCGCTCGGGGTGGAGGGGGCGCGGGCCTCGACCCTGGAGCTGCGGGACCTGGCAAGCGTCCTCGTCGTGGCGGCGGCCGTGAGGGCGAGGCTCTGCCGCCTGGCGGAGAAGGACAGCCCGCACCTGCGCGTCATCGGCAGGGCCCTTTCGGACCTCCGCGGCGAGGCGCAGCCGATCGCCGAATGCGTGGAGCCGGACGGGAGGATCGCCGACGCGGCGAGCTCCGAGCTCGCGCGGCTGCGCAGCGCGGTCGCGCGCACGGCCGAGGCGATCCGGCGGCGGCTCGAGGGACTTCTCCGGGATCCGGGCTCGGCGGGTGCCATCCGCGACGACTACGTCACCGAGCGCAACGGGCGGTTCGTGGTGCCGGTGCGCTCCGACAGCGCGCGCTCCGTCCGCGGGATCGTCCACGCGGCCTCCTCCTCGGGGGCGACGCTCTTCGTCGAGCCGTTCGAGACCGTGGAGATGAACAACGAGCTCGTCCGTCTGCGCGAGCAGGAGCAGGAGGAGCAGGAGCGCGTGATCCGGGGCTGGATGGCCCGCCTCAGGAAACGGCTTCCGGAAGTCCGAGAGACGGTCGAGCGTGTCCTCGAACTC
Source organism: Acidobacteriota bacterium (assembly GCA_037446795.1). Lineage (GTDB taxonomy): Bacteria > Acidobacteriota > Polarisedimenticolia > Polarisedimenticolales > JBBIHW01 > JBBIHW01. The sequence continues at coordinate 7,278 of JBBIHW010000109.1, read as the reverse complement.
GACTCCCTCGAGGCCCGCGCCTTCTTCGCCCTGCGGGCGGGCGCCGAGATCCCCGTGCTCGAGGAGGGGGGACCGGTCGAGTTCGAGGAGATCCGCCACCCGCTGCTCGATCGCAGGCTGCGGGAGCAGGGCGGCCGCGCCGTTCCCTTCGACCTGCGGCTCGAGCCTCCGGATCGCGTGCTGGTGATTTCGGGGCCGAACGCCGGAGGCAAGACCGTCGCGCTCAAGACGATCGGGCTGGCTGTCCTGATGGCGCAGTCGGCGATCCCGGTCACGGCGCGGCGAGCGAAGCTCCCGGTCTACGCGCAGGTCCGGGCCGACGTCGGCGACCGGCAATCCATCGAGGCGGACCTCTCCACCTTTTCCGCGCACATGGAGGCCGTCTCCGCCGTGCTCTCGGGGCTCGAACTGCCCTCGCTCGTCCTGCTGGACGAGGTCGGGACGGGCACGGAGCCGTCCGAAGGCGCTGCCCTCGCGCAAGCCATCCTCGAACGGCTCCGCAGGCCGGGCGTCACGGCCGTCGCCACGACGCACCTCGGGCCGCTCAAGGCGTGGGCGATGACGGCGGACGGGGCGGCGAGCGCCGCCATGGAGTTCGACGAGACGGCTCTGCGGCCCACGTTCCGCCTGGTCGCCGGTGCCGCCGGGGTTTCCGCGGGGATCGCGATCGCCCAGAGGCTCGGTCTCGACCGCGACCTCCTCGCCCGGGCTCGGGCCGTTCTCGGCAGCGAGGATCGCGCTGCGGAGACCGCGCTCGGCCGCCTTCACGAGCTCCTCCGCGAGGCCGAGGCGCGGCAGGCGGAACTCGAGCAGTCGAGGAAGGAGCTCGCGCGGGAACGGGAGCGAGGCCGGCGCGAGGTCGAGGCCGAGCTGGCGAGGCTGAGGGGATCGGTGAGAGAGGGGATCGAGGCGGCGCTTCGCGACTTCCGCCAAGCGGTGCGGAGCGAGCTCGAGGCGTTGCGGGACAGGGCCGAGCGCGAGAGGCTCCAGCGGCTCGCCTCGAGGGCCGAGCCGCGCCTGCGCGACGGCCTCCGAAAGGATGCCGCGCGGCGCCTTCCCGAACTCCGCGACGGCGAAGGGCTGCCGGCGGAGGAGGAGGGCTCCTCCGGCGAGCTCGCGCCGGGAACGCGGGTGCGCGTCCTGTCCCTCGAGCGCGAGGGAGAGGTCGTGCGCGTCCGCGGAGACCGGGTCGAGCTGCGCCTCGGCGCGGTGAGCTTCTCGGTGAGCCGCTCCGAAGTCGTCCCGGCGGGGGTGCGGGCAGCTGGCGACCGCGAAAAGGTCGGCAGCCGGGCCTCCCGGGGAGGTCCGGCTGGATCTTCCGTGGAAGCGGCGCGGGAGGCCGCGGAGCTTCGCGGAGAGGCGAGCCGGAATCTGGTCCTCGTCGGAAGGAAGGTCGTGGAGGCGCTCGAGGAGGTGGACCGGTTCCTCGACCGCGCCGCGCTCGACGGGATGACCGAGGTGCGGCTCGTTCACGGCCACGGCACCGGGCGCCTGCGCCTCGCCGTCAGGCGTCACCTGAGCGGTCATCCGCACGTGGCCTCCTACCGGCCGGGTCGTCCGCCGGAAGGAGGGGATGGCGCCACGGTCGTCCGGCTTCGCTGAGACGGACCCCTCGGCTCGATCCGGGCAGCTCGCGGCGCGGCTGCGCGCTGCGGTGTTCAGGCCGCCGCCCGGGAGAACCGGTCCAGAACCTCCACCAGCGCCCGCCAGAAACGCTCGACCGAGGCGATCTGCACTCGCTCCTCGGGCGAGTGGGCGCCGACGATCTTCGGCCCGAAGGAGACCATGTCGAGGCCCGGGATCTTCCGGCCGAGCAGGCCGCACTCGAGGCCTGCGTGAACCGCCGTGACGACCGGCTCGCGGCCCCAGACCGAGCGGACCACGTCGCGCACGAGCGCCAGGATCGGGGAGGCGAGGTCCGGGCGCCAGGCGGGATAGCCGTCGGAGGTCCGGACGCGGGCGCCGGCGAGCTCGCCGGCGGCGCGGATGGACAGGGCGACGTGCCGCAGCGAGGACTCGACGCTGCTGCGGGAGCTCGTGACGATCCGGGCCGCGCCGGGGGAGACCTCGAGGATCGCCACGTTGTTGGACGTCTCGACGAGGCCGGGGATCTCGCGGCTCATGGCCAGGACGCCGTTCGGGAGGCAGAGCAGGAGCCGAACGAGCCTGTTCCGGTCGGCCGCCGCGAGCGGGCGGAAGACACCGGCGGCGGGACCGAGGCCGATCCGAAGGTCGTCGCCGGTGCCCGCCACCTCGGTGCGGATCTCGCCGCCGGCGTCGTGGAGCACCCGATCGAATCTGTCTCTCTCCCCGGCCTCGAGGAGCACGATCGCCTCCGCCTGGCGGGGAATGGCGTTCGACACCGAGCCGCCGCGAGCGGGGCCGAGGCCGAAGGGGACGCCGGCCTCGATCTCCGCGGCGAGCAGGCGCGCGAGGATGCGCACGGCGTTGCCCCGGTTCTCGTGGATGTCCACGCCCGAGTGACCGCCGCGCAGGCCCGAGACCTCGAGCCGGTTGGGCGAGCACGACCGCGGCGGCTCCTCCGTTCCCAGCTCGAGCGAGAGGATCGAATCCAGCCCGCCGGCGCATCCGACGAAGATCGTCCCGTCCTCCTCCGAGTCCAGGTTCAACAGCGTGCGCCCGCGCAGGAGCGAGGGGTCGAGGTTCGCCGCGCCCGTGAGCCCCGTCTCCTCGTCCACGGTGAACAGCAGCTCGAGGGGCCCGTGAGCCACCGCAGGATCCGTGGCGGCCGCGAGGCAGGCAGACACACCGATGCCGTTGTCGGCTCCCAGGGTCGTCCCGGACGCGCGCACCCAGTCCCCCTCGACCCGGGGGCGGATCGGGTCCGTCAAGAAGTCGTGCTGCACCCGCGGATCCTTCTCGCACACCATGTCGAGATGTCCCTGGAGGATCAGCGGCGGCGCCGTCTCCCGTCCGGAGCTCGGGGGCACGGACAGAACCACGTTGCCGGCGGCATCGCGCCGGCCCTCGAACCCGTGCCTGCGGCCGACGTCCACGACCCACGCCGCGGCGCGTTGCTCGCGCTTCGAGGGACGAGGGATCGCCGAGAGCGCCCGGAAGTGCGACCAGAGAGGGCGGGGCTCGAGGCTTTCCAGCGCGCTCGACATTGGGATATGCTCGGCCGCGAGATCGCAACCCTAACCGGGTTCGACCTTCGGAGCAAGAGCCAGGAGGAGGCCGGCGAAAGGTGGCTCGGCTTTCGCACGTCGGGAGTCGGGGCGAGGCGAGGATGGTGGACGTCGGCTCGAAGCCGCGCACCCGGCGCCGCGCGGTGGCCGAGGGGCGGGTGCGCTTCGGGCCGGACGCCTTTCGCCTGCTGCGCGAGAACCGTCTCGCCAAGGGGGACGCCATCGGCGTCGCGCGCCTGGCGGGGATCCAGGCCGCGAAACGGACGGGCGAGTGGATTCCGCTGTGCCATCCAGTCCCGCTGGAGCACGTGGACGTCGAGGTGGACCTCGACGGGCGCGCGAGGGAGGCCGTGGTGACGGCCTCGGCGGCGGCGCGCTGGAGCACCGGGGTGGAGATGGAGGCACTGGTGGCGGTGAGCGCGGCGTGCCTCGCCCTCTACGACATGGCGAAGGCGGCGGATCGGACCATCACGATCGTCGCGATCCGGCTGCGGGAGAAGGAAGGGGGACGGTCGGGCACCTGGAAAGGGAGCGAGCGGCGAGCCGGGGCGGGGGAGGATCGGGACCATGAGTAGGAGGGGCATGGCGTGGCTGGTCCTCGGGGCGGCGCTCGCGGCGTCTCAGGCGCGCGCCGAGTTGTTCTCGAAGACGTACGTCTTCAGGGCGAACACGCGACTCGAGGTCGGAGCCGATTTCGCCGACGGGTTGCGAATCGAGAGCGTGACCCTGCACTTCCGCGGGACGGGCCCTCCGGTGGCCGAGGTCGTCGTCTCGAACCTCGGGCAGAGGCCGCGCCGGGTGGGCATCGCCCTCGCCCTCCTGGATGGCGACAACCGCCTCGTGGCGGCGACCAACGGGGGAACCAAGCTGTTCCCCCGGCGGCCGGACAGACAGATTAACTACAGGCTCGCCTTCGACGCGGTCAACGGGGAAGCGGCGGACGCGACCGTGTTCATGCTGGCCGTCGAGACCACGCGCTGAGGGCCGAGAGCAACGGGGCGAGGGCCGGGTCGGCGGGCTCGGCGAGATCGGCGACGACGCATGGTGCCGTGGCGGACAGGCGCCGCAGGTTCCTTTCCGTTTCCGCGAGGTCCTCGGCGGGCGTCCCCCGGGGGGCGTTGAGCACGAACCAGTCGGCGCGCGCGAGAAGCGGCACGGCAGACGGCTTGACCTCGGACATCGCCGCCCGGGCAACGAGGGCGAGCCGGTCCGGCGCGAGGCAGCCGGCGACCGAGTTCCCCTCGACGAGCAGCCCCGGAAGGTCCGCGAGCCGGTCGAGCGCCTCGCGCACGCCCTCGGCGAGGTGCTCGGGGCGGGCGCGCAGCCAGGCGACCCGCGAGGCCCCGGCTGCGAGGTACCTGGCCGTGTCCTTCCCGGGTCGTGAGAGGACCGCGAGATCCGTCACCAGGTCGAAACGGCCCTCGAGGCCGTGAGCGTGTCCGGCCGCCTCCCGATGCCCGGGGCTGGTCTTGAGGGCGCCCCAGCCGGGCAGGGCCCCTATCAGGCGGGAGATCAGGAGGGTCTTGCCCACACCCCTCGAACATCCACCGACGACGAGGATCCTCATGTCGCCGGATTAGACACGGTCGCTTCAGGCCGCGTCAACGCGACCGCACGGCCGCGGGACGTGCGCAGAGGCTCCGTCCGGCCTAGATTCTCGGTTGCCGGGTCCCGAGGGGAGGACCGCGGTGGAGGATTGCGCCATGAACAGGACGTTGCTTGCGCTCGGTCTCGCCCTCGGGGCGGCGGCCGTTCCGGCCGCGGCCGGGGTGGACGTGGACTTCGGCGCGACCGTGCGCCTCGACGACCACACGGACCTCTTCTTCTCGATCTCCTCCCGCTACTTCGACCGGGACCGCGACGTGATCGTGGACTGGGGGCGGAGGTTCCCGGACCCCGACGACCTGTCCGTGTTCTTCTTCGTGGTCGAGCGCTCGGGCCGGTCCCCCGACTTCGTCTTCGCGCTCCGCAAGAGGGGGCTTTCCTGGTGGGAGGTCGGGCGCCGCTGCGGCCTGCCGGTGGACGTGTGGTTCGTGCCGGTCGCGGTGGATCCGGGCCCGCCCTATGGCCGCGCCTACGGCCACTGGAAGAAGTGGAAGCGCAACCCGCGCACCGTGGTCGTCCTGCGCGACGCCGACGTCCGCAACCTCGTGGCCGTGCGCATGGTGCACGAGTACTACGGCGTGCCAGTGCAGACGGCGATGAAGTGGCGGGCCGAGGGACGGGACGTGCGGGCCCTGATGGCGTCGGAGTACACGCGCCGACACGGCCACAAGGGCCGCCCGGGAGACCACCGCGGCCCCGAGCACGACGGCAAGAAGGACAGGGACAAGGACAGGTCCCGACACGGTCACGGACGCGGTCGAGGCGAGCACTGAGCGGGGGTGCCGGGCGACCGAGCCCCTCTCTTTGACATCCGCCTGCGCGAGCGCCTATTCTCCGCCCCTTGCCAGCGGCGGGGGAGGAGGTCGGTGGCTCGCTCCAGGGAGTCCCGCACGCGCCGGGCCGCGCGGAGGGGCGGCGGAAGGCGGAGGCACGCCCTCGCGACACTGACCGTCCACGGGGGCCAGCAGCCGGACCCGACGACGGGCGCCGTCATGCAGCCCGTGTACTTCACCTCGACCTATCGCCAGCCCGGCCTCGGAAGGGGATGGCCCTACGACTACGCGCGGGTCGTCAATCCCACACGCTCGGCGCTCGAGCGCAACCTCGCCGAGCTGGAAGGGGGGCTCGAGGCGCGTTGCTTCGCCTCGGGCATGTCGGCCGTGGCGGCCACCCTCATGCTGCTCGAAGCGGGCGATCACGTCGTCGTGTCCCGCAACGTGTACGGGGGCGTGTACCGCTTGTTCGAGGGGCTGCTGCGGCGGTTCGGGCTCGACTTCACGTGGGTGGACACGCGGGACCTCGACGCGATCCGCGCCGCGATTCGCGGCCGCACCCGGATGCTCTATGTGGAGACGCCGACGAATCCCACCCTCGAACTGACGGACGTGAGGGGCGCCTCGCGCCTGTGCCGCGCGAGCGGGATCCGCCTCGTGGTGGACAACACCTTCATGACCCCGGTCTTCCAGAGGCCGATCGAGCTGGGGGCCGACCTCGTCGTCCACTCGACGACGAAGTACCTGAACGGGCACAGCGACAGCGTGGGGGGATGCGTCGTCACGACCCGGAAGGAGGACGCCGAGCGGATCGCCTGGATCCAGAAGTCGGTCGGCGCGATCCTCTCGCCCATGGACTCCTTCCTGGTCCTGCGGGGGATCAAGACCCTCGTGCTCCGGATGGAGCGCCACGACCGGAGCGCGCGGCAGGTCGCGGCGTGGCTGGAACGGCACCCGAAGGTGCGCCGCGTCCACTACCCGGGTCTGAAGAGCCACCCGCAGCACGCCCTCGCGCGCCGCCAGATGACCGGGTTCGGCGGCATGATCTCTTTCGACCTGGGCTCCCGTGCCCGCGCGAAGCGCCTGCTCGACCGGGTGGAGCTGTGCGCGCTCGCCGAGAGCCTCGGCGGCGTGGAGACGCTGATCTCCCATCCCGCCACGATGACCCACGCGTCGGTTCCTGCGGCGGACCGGAGCCGGATCGGGGTGACCGACGGCCTCGTCCGGATCTCGGTGGGGATCGAGGACCCGCGCGACCTGATCGCGGACCTTTCCCGGGCCCTCCGAGGGGTCTGAGCCGGGGCCTACCCGGAACCCCCCTCGCCCGGCGCCAGCGACTCCTCGAGCCACGCGAGGTAGGCGGGATCGCCGCCTTCGATGCGCAGCAGCGCGATCTCCGGCAGCTCGTAGGAGTGGAGCTCGCGCACCGCGCGCCCGATTGCGGGCAGCAGGTCCTCGGCCGTCTTGACCACCAGGAGGACTTCCTTGTCGTCGGAGACGCTCCCGCGCCAGCGGTAGATCGAGCGCGCCCCCGGAAGGACGTTCACGCACGCGGCGAGCCGCCTCTCGACCAGCGCTCGAGCGATTCGCGCCGCGAGCTCCTCGGTGCCGGCCGTCGTCAGGACCACGGCGTACCTGCGGTGACCTCGTTCCATGGATACCTCGCGGGATCCGATCCCCGGAAAACCCGACGATTCTAACCTGGAAAATTCACGAAAAAGCTGGACACACAAAAGCCTCCGTGTGGTAAA
>JBBIHW010000108.1:0-9337 GCA_037446795.1 Acidobacteriota bacterium | reverse complement strand
GCTTTTTACCACACGGAGGCTTTTGTGTGTCCAGCTTTTTCGTGAATTTTCCAGGGTAGTACGTCGTCGTGCCGTCGTAGGCGTCCACGACCACCTTGACCGAGTTCCGGATGTAGGCGATCCCTCTGGCGGCGGGCGTGGCGTACGGGTAGCGGTCCGTGGCGGTGTAGGCGTCCTGGATCCAGAACAGCCGGCCGTCGGCCACGACGAGGTAGGGGTCGCCGTCGTAGAGAAGGAAGGGCGCGAGCGTCCGGACGCGCTCGCCGATCCTCCGGTGGAAGAGGACGCGGCTGTCCGCCGTGATGTCGTTGCTGAGGAGGATCTTCATCGAGGCGAACCGGAGGCTCCACAGCGTCCTGCGGACGAGGCCTCCCACGGGCACCCCGCCCGTGCCGCCGTAGGTGGTGTAGACGTTGTCGTCGCCCTGCGGGTAGTGGAACTCCTGCGTCCGCGTGCGGACGATCACGTAGTCGCTCGAAAGCTCGCCGAAGTAGAGGGCCGGCTCCCGGACCGCGAGCTCCACCGTGGACTCGGGGGGCAGATCCTTGATGAAGAGCACGGGCAGCCCCTCCGCCGTGACCTGGTTCACGGGGCCGAGGGTGAGCCCGTAGCCGTGGGTGAAGACGAGCCGCTCGTTGATCCAGGTCCGGTTGGGCAGGCTTTCCGAGTTCAGCTCGCGGGCCGAGAGCATGATCTGCCGCTTCTGCCCGCCGATGGTGTAGCGGTCGTTGTCCACCGAGACGAAGTCGTAGTAGGTCCGGATCTCCTGGATCTGCCCGAAGGTGTCGAGCAGCGGCTGGTGGTCCCAGAGGCGCACGTTCTCGAGCGTGGCCGCGTTGCGGGCGATGTCCTCCCGGGTGAGCGCCGCATCCCCCGACAGCTCCCGCTCCTCGACGCGGTCAATGGCGAAGGCGCGCCGCGTCGCCGCGATGTTGTGGAGGATGTAGGGCGTCTCTTTGGCCAGCTCGTTGGGCGCCACGACGAGCTTCTGGACGGCCGACGCGTATCCCTTTCCGCCGGCCGAGACGAGGACGTAGAGGACCGCCGCGGCCACCACGGGCGAGAGGGTCCGGCGGAACGCGCTGAGAACCGCGAGCGCCGCTCCGAGGATCGCCACGGCCGCGAGGAGCGCGAGCGCGGGCATCCGGACCTCGACGTCCACGTTTCCCGCGCCGTGGATGATGCCCGAAGGTCTGACCAGCATCTTCGCTCGAGCGAGGTGGGCGCTGAAGGCCAGCGTCAGAAAGAGGCCCGACGCGAGCAGACACAGGTGGCGGCGCGCCGGCCGGGCCAGGAAAAGACCCGGGCCCACCCGGACCGCGCCCCCCGCGACGTACAGGGCCGCGGTCGCTGCGCATGCGAACCCGAGAAGGAGGAACAGGAGCCCACGGACCGTCTCGAGGACGGGAAGCTCGAAGACGTAAAAGCCCGCGTCCCGTCCCAGGATGGGGTCCGATTCGCCGAAGGGCACGCGGTGGACATAGAGCAGCCAGGACAGCCACCGGGACGCCGCGGCGGAGCCGACCAGGACCCCGACGAGGGCCGAGGCCGCCAGGGCAGCCAGCCGAAGCCGCCTGGCCCCCAGCACGAGAGGCGGGGAGCCCTCGCCGCCTCCGAGCGACAGCAGCGGGACGTGCCGGATCGCCAGCCGAAGGTTCGCGAACAGGAAGGCAAACGCAGCGGCGAACGCCGCGGCGCCGATCGTCCCCTTCGCCGCGAGGCTCCGCAGGAAGACCTGTCCGTACCCGAGCTGCTCGAACCACAGCCAGTCCGTGTAGAAGCGAGGCAGGGAGGGCAGGGCGAGCAGCAGCAGGAGCCCGGCGACGATCAGCGGCACGAGGGCCCCGCGCCGGCCTCTCTCGCCGCCGCGGATCACGGTCACCCTGCCGACCCGGGAGGTCATTCCCCGCCGCCCGTGCAGGTCGCAACGCGCGGGTTGTCCATCCCCACGCTCCAGAGCTGCAGAATCGCGAAGAGGCGCGGGTCCTGGTACCAGAACGTCACCGGGTCCACGTGCTGCATGACCTGGTTCCAGGCCGCGTCCGGGTCGGGCGGCGGCGTGAACAGGTCGCCCTGGGCCACCACCCAGCCCGGCTCGCCCTCCGCCTGGGAGCGAGGGAAGGGCATCGCGAGGCTGTCGGAAGGAACGTCGAAGTCGTAGGACTCCCATCCCCGCCTCGCGTTCGAATCGGGCAGGGGGAAGGGCTTCTCCCCGACGAAGAAGACGAGGATGTCGTCGCCGGCGTTCTCGGGAGTCCCGCTGAAGTCGACCAACATGAAGGAGAGCGTTCGTCCCTCGCCGGAGAACTGCACCGAGAACGTCTTGAGGTCGGCACCGATGCGGAACACCCCACGCTCGCGGTAGTCGCCGGTGAACGGCGACTCCACGCCGGGGGTCGTCCGGGCCTGCGGCGCGAAGGTATCGAGCAGCCGGTTGTGCAGGAACGCCTGGGGATTGCCGCACGTCCGGGGGATCCGGTCGAACTCGTTGCCGAAGGTCCAGGCCCCCTCGTCCGAGCCTCCGTCGAAGGTCTCGGCGAACTCGACGGTGAAGCGCCTCGCGCAGGGCCGGTCCGGCGGATCGGCCAGCGCCGGGTCTGCGGCGACCGCGATGACGTACGGGACGAGGGTCCTCCTCGAAACCGTCGAGCACCGGCATCGCGCCCGCCGCGCCCGGGCGCCCTCCGGCAACGGGCGCGCTCCGGAGGGCGCAGACGATATCGAAGGGGATGCGGCCATGGCGCTATCGTGCGTGCCGGGTTCGAACGGGATCGGACCCCGCCAGGATGCCCGCGTCACAGCATCGGGTCAAGCACCGGGTCGGGCTCGAGGGGGTCGAAGCTCTTTCTCGCAGGCGCGCGGGATCGGGGTGGGTGCGTCGTCGCCCCCGCGGGGCGAAGAGGGAATGGCTGTCCTCGAGGGCTGTGTCGGGATGGGCCGAGCCGCTTCTCGTGTGGGGCAGCCGGAGGCGCGGGGCTCCGGCAGCTCGAAAGCGCGTACGCAAGCACCCCGGGCGCCCGTCCGCGCCCGGATGGGCCGGATGGAGAGGACCGGCGAGCGCAACGCGGCGACCCGCCGCCGGATCCTCCCGAAACTCGAGCCGCCCGCCGACCGCGGCCCCGCCGCCTCGCACCTGGCGAGCCGGAAGAGGCCGGCCAGGTCTGGAAGCGGCCCGACGGGGATTCCCTCTCGCGGCCGACGAGGCCGCCGGCACGAGGAGGGACCCACGCGACCGCCTCCGAGCCCCGCACGAGGGCGAGGCCGCGGCTCCGGCGGCGCTGCCGCGTCGAGGTGACCTCAGTGCTCCGTCGTCAGCGTCTCGTACGCCCTCAGGTGCCTGAGCGCGGCGATCCTCCGACCTGACCGCTCGTAGAGTCGCGCGAGGTTGAAGTGGGCGTCCGCGCAGCCGGGGTCCCGCTTGAGGAGCCTCTCGTACACGCTCACCGCCTCGTCGGTTCGGCCAAGATCCTCGAGGACGACGCCCAGGTTGAACGCGGCCGTGGCGGAGTCGGGCTCTGCGGCGAGGGCGGAGCGGTAGTGTTCCTCGGCCGCCTTCAGCTCTCCCTGCTCGTGCAGCAGGCGCCCCAGGTTGACGTGCGCGTCGGCGTGGCCCGGGTCCAGCTCGAGGGCTCGGCGGTAGGCGTCCCGCGCCTCGCCTGGAGCCGCGATCTCCAGGTGGACCCCGATCTCGTACCAGTCCTCGCTCCCGAGATCGTCCCCCGACTTGCGGGCCTCGCGCGCCGCGCGCCGGACGATCGGCTCCACCCTGCGCGCCAGCTCCGCGATCTCGAAGTCGAACAGGCGCTGCCCGCTCTCCGGGTTCCAGCTCCTCGCGCCGTCCCGCGCCACGACCCGGTTCCCTTCGGCGACGATCGTCAGCCCGGCGAGGGAGCGCCCCTCCGGAAGCTCGTCCGCGAGCCTCTTGAGGATCCGCCGCACCCGCGCGGGGGAGATCCGCGCCTCCACGAGCCCCTTCGCCGTCCGCAGCACGACCACGTCCTGGAAGCTGAAGCGAAGGGCGCGGCGAGGCCCCCGCTCCGGCTTCAGGAAGCCCGACCGGACGTAGGAGTAGATCCGGCCGACCGGGAGTCCGAGCAGGCGGGCTACCTCGCGCGCTGTGTAGCCGTTCATGCCGGTGCGGTCTTACTCTCGGGAGAATCTCCTGGAGACCTTCGGTCGCTGCGCGCCGGCCGCGGGCGCCTCGCGAGCCGCGCGCTTGGGAGGCTTGCGTTCCTCGGCGACGACGGAGGCCTGGAGCGCCGGCGCCTTCTTCGCGAGGCTCGCCTTGAGCGCCTCCATGAGATCGATGACCTGCGCGCCGGGGGACTCGGCCGGCGCCAGGGCGATCTCCTTCCCCTCGACCTTCCGCTCGATCGCCTCCTGGATGCGCTTGCGCACGTCGTCCTCGTAGGCCTCGGGGCGGAAGGTGTCGCTCGAGATCTGCTCGATGAGCTGCCTGGCGAGCGCCAGCTCCTGCTCCTTGACCTCCACGTCCCCGGCGGGGATCTCCGAGGCGCTCCGCACCTCGTCGGCGTAGCGGAGCTGCTGCATGACGACCCGGCCGTCGGCGGTCGGCCGCAGCATCACGAGATACTGTTTGCCGCGGGCCCCGTAGCGCGCCAGCGCCACCCTCCCGCTGTCGCGCATCGCCATCACCAGCAGGCGGTAGGCCCGGTCCCCGCCCTTGTCGGGCCCGACGTAATAGGGCCTGTCGAAGTAGATGGGGTCCACCATCGCCGCCGGGACGAACTCCGAGATCTCGATCGCCTGCGTCCCCTTCTCCTCGAGCGCCTTCAGCTCCTCGGGAGTGAAGACGACGAACTGGTCCCGGGAGAACTCGAACCCCTTCACCATCTGCTGGCGGGAGACGACCTGACCGTCCTTCTGGCAGACGTACTGCTGCCGGAGCCGGGACCCGCAGTCCTTGTGCAGCAGGTTGAACGAGATTCCCGCCGCGGACTCGGCCGCCGAGTAGAGCTTGACCGGGATGGAGACCATGCCGAAGGAGACGGTCGCCGTTGCGATCGCGCGAGGAGCCATAATGTCCTCCGAAGAAAGGGTCTATATACACCCGTGCCGGACAGGACGCCAGGGAACAGGCTGGGCCCGTACAGGGCCAAGCGCCGGGCTGGCCGGACCCCGGAGCCGTTCGGGGGGAGCGCCTCGCGCCCCGGCCTCTTCGTCGTCCAGAAGCACGCGGCGCGCCAGCTTCACTTCGACTTCCGGCTGGAGCTCAACGGGGTGCTCGTGTCCTGGGCCGTGCCGAAGGGGCCCTCCCTGGACCCCGCCGAGAAGCGACTCGCGGTCCACGTGGAGGACCATCCGATCGAGTACGCGGACTTCGAGGGAACCATCCCCGAGGACAACTACGGCGCGGGCTCCGTGATCGTCTGGGACCGCGGGCTGTGGTCCCCCCGGGAGGACCCCCGGGAAGGCATGAAGAAGGGGAAGCTCCTGTTCGACCTCGAGGGCTACAAGCTGCGCGGGCTGTGGACGCTCGTCCGCATCAAGGGATCCGGGAAGGAATGGCTCCTCATCAAGAAGCCGGACGCCTACGCGGGACGCGGCCGGAAGCTGCCGGAGGATTCGGTGCTATCCGGTCTCACGGTCGAGGAGATGAGGGACGGCCGCGGGCGCGCCGATGCCGTCGTTGCCGAGCTGCGCGAGCGAGGGGCTCCACGCCGGGCGGTACGGGCGGCCGAGGTCGAGCTGATGCTGGCCGAGCCGCGCGACCGCCCGCCCGCGCAACGAGGCTGGCTCTTCGAGATCAAGTACGACGGCTACCGGCTTCTCGCCGCCCGGGAGGAGGGGCGGCCGTCGCTGCTGTTGCGGGGAGGGGGGGAGGCCTCGGCGGCCTTCCCCGAGATCGCGCGGGCCGTGGCCCGCCTGCCCTACGAGACGCTCGTGCTCGACGGCGAGGTGGTGGTCCTGGACGAAGAGGGCCGCCCGAGCTTCAAGCGGCTGCAGAAGCGGGCGCGGCTCGGGAGGCGTGCGGACATCGAGCGAGCCTCGCTCGAGACGCCGGCCGTCTTCTTCGCCTTCGATCTCCTCGCCCTGGGCGGCCTCGACCTGAGGCCGCTCCCGCTGTCGGCGCGGAAGTCCGCCCTCGAGCGCCTCCTGCCGTCCGTCGGGCCGGTCCGCTACGCGGACCACGTCGAGGGGGACGGGGAGGGCTTCTTCGCCGCGGCGCGGGAGATGGGTCTCGAGGGGATCGTCTGCAAGCGTGCCGACTCGCCGTACCGCGGCGGCCGCTGCTCGGACTGGCTCAAGGTCCGCGTGGATCGGACGGGAGACTTCGCCGTGGTCGGCTATACCGAGCCCGCGCGAGGCAGGGTCGGCCTCGGCGCGCTCCACCTGGCCGTCCGGGACGGGGAGCGATACCGCTACGCGGGCCGCGTGGGCAGCGGCTTCACCGATCGCCAGCTCGAGCAGACCCGCCGGACCCTCGACGCCGCCAGGCGCGACTCGCCGATCGCCGAGGGGGCGGCTGCCGCGGGTCGCGGCAGCGTGTGGACGGATCCGGTGCTCGTCTGCGAGGTCCGCTACAAGGAGTGGACCGAGGAAGGCCTCCTGCGCCAGCCGGTCTTCGTGCGCTTCCGCGAGGACAAGAGACCGGAGGAGTGCGAGCCGCCCGGGGAGCCATCGGCCCGTGCAGGCGCCTCGGAGCCGGAATCCAGGGCCCCGGCCCAGCTTGCCCCGCCGGGAGCCGGCGAGCGCCCGGTGCGCTTCTCGAACTTCGAGAAGGTCTTCTGGCCCGACGAAGGGCACACCAAGGGAGACCTCATCGGCTATTACCGCGCGGTCGCGCCGTGGATGCTCCGATACCTCCGGGACCGGCCCCTCGTGATGACCCGCTACCCCGACGGCATCGCGGGAAAGTCGTTCTTCCAGAAGGATGCCCCCGGCTTCGCCCCGGGCTGGCTCCGCACGGAGCGGATGTGGAGCGAGCACGGAGGACGGGAGATTGACTACTTCGTCTGCGACGACGAGCCGTCGCTCCTCTACGTGGTCAATCTAGGAGCGATCCCGCTGCACGTCTGGTCGAGCCGCGTCGGGAGCCTGGAGCGGCCCGACTGGTGCATCCTCGACCTGGATCCCAAGGGAGCCCGGTTCGAGGAGGTCGTGAAGGTGGCGCTGGCCGCCCGGCGGTTGTGTCGCGAGATCGAGCTGCCCTGCTACCTCAAGACCTCCGGCTCGACCGGCCTCCACGTGCTCATCCCGCTCGGCCGGCAGCTGACGTTCGAGCAAAGCCGGCAGCTCGGCGAGCTGCTCGCCCGAGTCCTGGAGGCAGACCTCGGCGGGATCGCGACCACCGCTCGCTCCCTCGCCGCCCGCGGCGGGCGGGTCTACATCGACTTCCTCCAGAACGGCCACGGGAAGCTGATCGTCGCCCCCTTCTCCGCGCGGCCCGTCCCGGGGGCGCTCGTCTCGACTCCGCTGCGGTGGAGCGAGCTGACCTCACGCCTCGATCCGAGCCGCTTCAACATCGAGACGGTCCCGGCGCGGCTCGAGAAGATGAAGGAGGACCCGCTCGCGGGCATCCTCGCGGACGCTCCTGACCTCCCCCGGGCCCTCGATCGCCTCGGCGAGCGACTGAAGGGCTGACCCGGGCGCCCGGCGCTCTCAGCCCAGCCCCTGCCGGAGCTCCAGGGCGATCCGGGGTGCGTCGGGGTTGTCCTCGTGCTTCACGTAGGCGTACACGTCCGCTCCCCCCTCGACCCACCCGCGGATCCGCTGTCTCCAGGAGTCCAGGTCCCCGGGGGTGTACACGGACTTCCGGAGCCGCACGTAGGCGAGACGGCCTGTGACCAGCAGCGGGGTCGTGCGATCGTCGGCGTCGTGCACGCAGAGGCCCGCACCGCTCCCCCTCAGGAGGTCGTAGACCTCCTCCGTGAACCACGAGTCGTGGCGGAACTCCAGGGCGCACGGAAAGCTCGGGGGCAGTGCCGCCAGGAATCCCTTCAGCCGCTCGAGGTCGAGCCGGAAGTAGGGAGGAAGCTGGACGAGAAGGACGCCCAGGCGTTCTCCCAGCCGGGAGATGGCGCCGGTCAGATACGCGAGGGCCTCCGAGGGAACCTGGAGCCGTTCGCGATGCGTGATCTTCTGCGAGGCCTTGATCGCGAACCGGAAGCCGTCCGCCGTGGCGGCCTTCCAGCCCTCGATCGTCTTCGCGTTGGGCATGCGATAGAAGGTGGAGTCAATCTCGACACTGTCGAAGCGCGACGCGTAGTAGGAAAGGAACCCCTCCTTCGGCAGGTCCTCGGGATAAAAGGAGCGCCGCCACTCCGGGTAGCTGAAACCGGACGTGCCGACCCATGCGCGCGCCATGGGGATCCCCGGAACCGCGGGAACCGTCGAGGCGGAGAGTATCCCACGGGGCACGAGGCGCGGCCAGGCGCGAGGTTCCCGGCCCGATCCACGGCGACCCCGCGTCGGTTCCGGGGCGCCCGGGCCCGGTGGCCCTGCCGCGCCCGGCGCCGCGAGCGTGGCAACCCCTCGACGCCGCGTTCAACCCGCGCGGACTGCCCACGAAGAAGGCGAGGCGTGACGGGGGAACCGCGTCCGCCCCGGCGTCCGTTGCTCGGGCTGCTGGGACCGGGCTCGGGCGCACCTGCGGGTCGCGCGGCTGCCGGGCCTCGCCGGCCCCGAGCCGAATCCCCACTCGCACCTCGTCGGGCCGCTCGCCACCTGCCCGCAGAACGCCTCCCTGGTCCTGCTCACCGACCGGCCGGTGCCGCTCCAAACACCGCGCCACGACCTCCCGACGGCGTTCACGCCCGATGCGGCGTTCGACGTCCTCTGGCACCGTCGCCGCCCGGTTCGAGGGGCTCGACCGCGGCGCGACGTCGGGAAAGGCTCGGCTCCCACAGGTTCCTCGACTCCTCGGATGTCGAGGACCCCGCGCTCGCGGAACTCGTGCTCGCCTTCGTCGTGAACGATGCGCCGCTAGCCATGCTCGACGGCTTCCCGCTCCGCCTCGTGGTCCCGCGCCACCTCGCGACGTACGGGGTGGAGGCGGTGGGCTGGACCCGGGCGCCGGAGGACAACTTCTGGATCGAGACGGCACATCGGATCCAGGACGCGGCCCGAGGCACGACGACCGCCGAGCAGACGAAGGCGGGCACCCTGCGGGCCGTCCCGATCGGGAGGATGCCGGTCCGGTGCCTCGAAATCGCGCCGGATGGGGCGAGCAAGCTTCCCCCGGGGCTGCCGTCACAGTGCAGGGCATCGCGTTCAGCGGCCACGGGCGGATCGGGAAGGTCGAGCTCTCCGACGACGGCGCCAAGATCTGGCGCACGGTGCGGCTCGGCCCGGATCACGGCCGAGGACCGTTTCG
>JBBIHW010000107.1:4318-9457 GCA_037446795.1 Acidobacteriota bacterium | reverse complement strand
CGTGTCGCGCGGCGACGGCTCGAGGATCAGGCGCGCGGGGAGGAGGTCGGGCAGCACCCGGCGGACCGAGCGCGCCAGCGAGGCCGGGGCGACGACCCAGACCCTCTCGCGCGGCGCCAGCTTCCGGACGCGATGCCACGCCTGGACCAGCAGCGGCGCCCCGCCGCCGAGGGCGAGCAGCTGCTTCGGGCGGCGATTCCGGCTCAGCGGCCAGCAGCGCGTGCCGCTCCCCCCTGCCAGGAGCACCGCGTGGAAGTCCACCGAGGAGGCCCCGGGCGACACCGCTAGAGCGCCTCCCACGTCCTCCGCAGGCCCTCCCTCAGGTCCACGGTGGGCGCGTAGCCGAGGGCTCGGGCCGCCGCCTCGATCGAGGCGAGCGAGTGGCGCACGTCGCCCGGTCTCGGCGGCTCGTAGACGGGCTCCACTGCCCGGCCGGCGAGACTCGACAGGACGGCGAGCAGCTCGTTCAAGCTCGTCCGGCGGCCGCACGCGATGTTGTAGGCACGACCGCAGGTCCCGGGCGCCGACTCGCAGGCGAGGAGGTTGGCGCGGACCACGTCCTCGATGAAGGTGAAGTCGCGCGACTGCTCGCCGTCGCCGTAGACGACCGGTCGCGTGCCGTTCCTCAGCGCCTCCATGAAGCGGGGGACGACGGCGGCGTACTCGCTGCCGGGGTCCTGCCTCGGCCCGAAGACGTTGAAGTAACGGAGGGCGATCGCCGGAAGGCCGTAGAGCCGGTGGAACAGGACGCAGTAGGTCTCGGCCGCGAGCTTCTGGAGGGCGTACGGGGACAGGGGAGCCGGCGGCATGGACTCCTCCTTGGGGAGCTGCTCGGTCTCCCCGTAGACCGAGGAGGAGGAGGCATAGACGAACCGCCGCACGGCGGCGTCCCGGGCGGCGAGCAGGAGCTCGAGCGTCCCCCCGACGTTCACGTCGTGGGTCTCGGCCGGGTCCTCGATCGAGCGCTGGACCGAGGGAATCGCAGCCTGGTGGAGCACGAAGTCCCGGTCCTGGACCGCGCGCCGGCAGAGCGCCCGGTCCCGCACGTCGCCCTCGAGGAGCTCGAACCGGCCGCCCCCGCTCCGCGCCCAGGCGGCGGCATCGGCCAGGTTCTCGCGCCGGCCCGTGGAGAAGTCGTCGAGCACGCGCACGTCGTGGCCGCCGGCGAGCAGGGCCTCGACCAGGTTCGACCCGATGAACCCGCCTCCGCCCGTGACCAGAAAGCGCGCCACGCTACCTCCCCACCCCGGTGTAGCGGAATCCCTTCGCCCGCATCGTGCGCGGCTCCCAGATGTTCCTCAGGTCCACGATGACCGGCTCGCGCAGGGCCTGCTTGAGCCGGTCGAGATCGAGGCCCCGGAACTGGTTCCATTCGGTCGCGACGACGACCGCGTCCGCCCCCCTCGCCGCCTCGTACTCGTCCGGGCAGTAGACGACGCCCTGGCGCGGCGTGCGCTGCGCAGCGGGCATCGCCACGGGATCGTAGGCCCTCACCGCCGCCCCTTCCGAGAGGAACCCCTCCAGCAGGGCGATGGCCGGGGACTCGCGCAGGTCGTCGGTGTTGGGCTTGAAGGACAGCCCGAGCAGCGCGAGCGTGCGGCCCCGGATCGAGCCCCCGAGCGCCGACCGCACCTTGACGAGCATGCGCGGGATCCGCGTCTCGTTGACCGCGATCACGGCGCGCACGATGCGCAGGTCCACCTCGTGGTCGCGTCCGAGCTCCACCACGGCCCGGGTGTCCTTCGGGAAGCAGGAGCCCCCGAAACCGGGCCCGGGGTGGAGGAAGAGCCTCCCGATCCGGTGGTCGAGGCCCATCCCCTTGGCCACGTCGTGGACGTCGGCACCGAGCTTCTCGCACAGATCGGCGATCTCGTTGATGAAGGAGATCTTCGTGGCGAGGAACGCGTTGGAGGCGTACTTGATCAGCTCCGCCGTGACCACGTCGGTGAGCACGAACGGTGTTTCGATGAGGTAGAGGGGCCGATAGAGGTCCTTCAGGATCGCGGCCGCGGTCTCGTCCTCGGTGCCGATCACGACCCGGTTCGGGCGCATGAAGTCCTCGATCGCCGAGCCCTCCCGGAGGAACTCCGGGTTCGAGGCCACGCTGAACGCGTGAGGCGCAGCGCGGTTGCGCTCGATGATCTCGCGGATCATGCGTCCCGTGCCCGCGGGCACCGTGCTCTTGGTCACGATGACCTTGTAGGCGTTCAGGTTGTCCGCGATCGCCCGGGCGACCTCCCGCACGAACGACAGGTCCGCGCGGCCGTCCCCGCCCTGAGGTGTGCCCACCGCGATGAACACCACCAGCGCCTCGCGGACCGCGCGCGGCAGATCCGAGGTGAATTCGAGGCGCCCCGCCCTCAGGTTCCGCGACAGGAGGCCGTCGAGGCCCGGCTCGAAGATCGGGACCTCGCCCCGCCTGAGGGTCTCGATCTTCGCCTCGTCCTTGTCCACGCACGTGACGTCGTTGCCCAGCTCGGCGAAGCAGGCCCCCGTCACGAGCCCGACGTAGCCCGTCCCGACGATGGCGAGCTTCACGGCGACACCCCGTCCCGCTGCTCCCGGAACCACTCAAGGAAGGAGGCGAGCCCGTCCTCGAGGCCCACCCGGGGCTGCCAGCCGAGTTCCTCGCGCGCCCGGCCGATGTCGGCCCACGTCCGCTCCACGTCGCCGGGCTGGGGCGGCAGCCTCCGCACGCGCGGCTCGACGCCGAGCCCCGAGGCGATCCGCTCCACGAGCTCCGCGAGCACGGTCGCCCGCGACCCGCCGAGGTTCCACACGTGGTAGCCGCTCGAGCGCTCGAGCGCGCGCACGATCCCCTCCACCACGTCCGAGACGTAAGTGTAGTCCCGCGCCGAGGAGCCGTCCCCGTACAGGTCCACCTCGGAGCCTGCGGCGAGAAGGCGGGCGAACTTGTGGATCGCCATCTCGGGCCGCTGCCGCGGCCCGTACACCGTGAAGAGGCGCAGGCAGGCCACCTGGAACCCGAACAGGTGGTGGTAGCCGTAGGCCAGCAGCTCGCCCGCCCTCTTGGTCGCCGCGTAGGGAGACACCGGACGGTCCACCGGGTCCGACTCGGCGAAGGGGACCTTCGCGTTGTTGCCATAGACCGAGGAGGAGGACCCGAACAGGACGCGGCGGACCCCGTGCCGCCGGCAGGCCTCGAACAGGACGGCCGTTCCCGTCACGTTCACGTCGGCGTACCCCACGGGATCCTCGATGGACGGCCTCACCCCGGCGCGCGCCGCCAGGTGCACGACGCACTCGACGGGCTCCTCCCGGAAGAGGCGGTCGAGGGCGGCGCGGTCCCGGATGTCGGCCTCGACCAGGCGGAACGCCGGGTGCCGCAGGGCCTCGCGGAGGTTCCTCCGCTTGATCGCCGGGTCGTAGAAGGGATCGAAGTTGTCCAGCGCCACGACGCGGCGGCCGTCGGCGAGCAGGCGCTCGGCGAGATGGGAGCCGATGAAGCCGGCCCCGCCGGTCACGAGGACGGCCTGCGGAGCGCTCAAAGCCGCACGACCTTGGCGCGCCCCGTGCGGACGTGGCGTGTGGCGTTCCGGGTGTCGAACACCAGCTGCGCGTGCCGGACGACCTCGCCGTAGTCGTAGGCCGTGTGGTCGGTCACGATGACCACCAGATCCGCGCCGCGAAGCGCTGCCGGGGTGAGGGCGCTCCGGCGCAGGCGCGGCCCGCCGTCGAGCTCCACGGACTCCACGTACGGGTCGTGGAAGCTCACCCTCGCGCCCCGCGCCCACAGCTGCTTCAGGACGTCGAGCGCCGGCGACTCGCGGACGTCGCCGGTGTCCCGCTTGTAGGCGGCGCCGAGGACGAGCACCCGGGCACCGTTCACGCTCTTCCGTTTCGAGTTGAGCAGCTCCGCCACGCGCCGGACGACCACGTCCGGCATGTGCCCGTTGATGTCGGAGGCCAGCTCGATGAACCGGGCCGAGTAGTTCAGCGTCTTCAGCTTCCAGGACAGGTAGTGCGGGTCGAGCGGGATGCAGTGCCCGCCGATCCCGGGCCCGGGGTAGAAGGGCATGAAGCCGAAGGGCTTCGTCGCCGCGCCCTCGATCACCTCCCACACGTCGAGGCCGAGCTTCTCGCACATGAGCGCGATCTCGTTGACGAGGGCGATGTTCACGGCGCGGAACGTGTTCTCGAGAAGCTTGATCATCTCCGCGGTCCGGGTGGAGGAAACCGGGAGCACCCGATCCACGGCCTGGCGGTAGACGAGCGTCGCGATCCGGGTGCACGCCGGCGTGATCCCCCCGACGATCTTCGGCGTGTTGCGGGTGTTGTACTGCTTGTTGCCCGGGTCCACTCGCTCGGGCGAGAACGCGAGAAAGAAGTCGCGCCCCGCCCTGAGCCCGTCGCTCTCGAGCTTGGGGCGGAGGATCTCCTCCGTGGTGCCCGGGTACGTGGTGGACTCGAGCACGATCAGCTGGCCCGGGCGCACCTCCCTGGCGATCTCCTCGAGGGCCGCGACGATGTAGGAGATGTCGGGGTCCTTGGTCTTCCGCAGCGGTGTCGGGACCGCGATGAAGATCGCGTCGAGCCGGCCGCAGCCGCGGTAGTGGCTCTGAGCCGACAGGAGGCCCTTCCGCACCAGCTCGGCGAGGACGGCGTCGGGCACGTCCTCGACGTGGGAGCGCCCCTCGCGCAGGCTGGCGACCTTGCGCGCGTCCACGTCCACGCCGGTGACGCGGAAGCCCGCACGGGCGAACTCGACGGCCAGGGGAAGCCCGACGTAGCCGAGACCGACGACGCCGATCCGGGCCTCGCGCGAGGCGACCTTCGATTCGAGCCGCGCGTAGTGCGTGGGCCGCCCGCCGTGCCCCAAGTGCGACCCCTCCCCGGCCGAAGCCCGAGCCCGAAACGAACAGTATAGCGACGCGGCCCCCTGCGAGGCCACCGCTTCGTCACCCGGGCCACCGCGTCGTCACCCCGGCGAAAGCCGGGGTCCAGCGTCGCGGTCGGCTGGATTCCGGCTTTCGCCGGAATGACAAACCGTCGTCCCCCTGCGGGGCCACCGCGTCGTCACCCCGGCCACCGCTTCGTCACCCCGGCGAAAGCCGGGGTCCAGCGTCGCGGTCGGCTGGATTCCGGCTTTCGCCGGAATGACAAACCGTCGTCCCCCTG
>JBBIHW010000107.1:0-4218 GCA_037446795.1 Acidobacteriota bacterium | reverse complement strand
GAAAGCCGGGGTCCAGCGTCGCGGTCGGCTGGATTCCGGCTTTCGCCGGAATGACGAGCCGTCATCCACGAACGATCCGGGCTACGGAGCAGCCTCCTCCGCGTCGGTCTGGCTTCGAATCCCCTTCTTCCGGTAGTGCCGCCAGAGCCACCGGGCGAACTTGCTGTCGTTCACCCCCGCCATGAACTGCTCGGCCGACTCGTACAGGGTCCGCTCGTTCACGAGCGCCCCGAGGGTCCCCTCCCCCCGGTTGATCTTCCCGGCGATCTCGGACAGGTCCTTCAGTGCGGCCCGCAGGCGCGAGGCCACCTCGTCGGAGTACTCGACGTCGTTGAGAAGCCGGCCCACAAGGCCCTCCTTGGACTCGAGCCGGCCGGCGACGCGCCGCAGAGAGGCCGACGCTTCGCGGAGATCGGCGACCGCTTGCTCCCCGGCCCCGTCCTTCTCGAGGAGCGCTCCGAGCGCCCCTTCGCCGCGCCCCACGGCGTCGAGCAGGCTCGAGAGGGTGGCGATGGCCTGCGCGAGGTCGTCCGCGCGCGAGGCGAGCTCGCGGTCGGCGACGAGGCGCCCGCCGAGGCCCTCGCCGCGGCGGATCCGGGCCGTGATGTCCTCGATGTTGGCGAGGGCCGCCTCGGCGTGCTCGATGCCCTCCTTGCCGAACTCCGGGTTCTTCAACAGCTTCCCGAACAACCCCTCCCCGCGCTGCAGCGGGGCGAGGATGTCCCGCAGCGCCACCGTGATCTCGCTGAGGTTGTCCGCGATGTCGGCCCCCCGCTCGAAGATCTCGGTCTCGGCGCGGGACGGGATGACCGCGCCCTCGGGAAGCTCCGGCTCGGCCGGGTCGCCCGGGCTCAGCTCGACGTACTTCTCCCCCGAAAGCCACGCCAGGTAGCGGAGCGCGCTGTCGGACCCCTGGCGCACGCGCGGCGCATAGGTCTTGTCCACGCCGACGATGACCTCGATCCCCCTCGCCCGGGGGTCCGTGGGAAGCCGGATGTCGGCCACGGTGCCCACCGTCACGCCGGCCATCATCACGGGGGAGCCCACGCGGAGTCCCTCCGTGCTCGGGAACACCACCCGGTAGCGCGCCTTCGGGGAAAACACCCGCGACTCGCCGCCGATCGCCATGATGCCCACGGCCAGCACCAGGAGCCCGAGCGCCGCGAACGCCCCGACCGACAGATCCCGGGCCGGACGTCTAGGCATAGCCGCCTCCCTCGAGGAAGTTCCGGAGCAGGGGCTCGGGGCTCGCCTTCGCCTCGGCCACCGTGCCGAAGAAGCGAATGACCCCGTCGTGGAGGAACGCGATGCGGTCGCCGACGGTGAACGCGGACTGGATATCGTGGGTCACCACGATCGAGGTGACCCCGAGCCGGTGCTGCAGGCTCCGGACGAGCTGGTTGATGTTGGTGGCCGTGATCGGGTCGAGCCCGGTGGTGGGTTCGTCGTAGAGGATCGCGCGCGGGGCGAGGGCGATCGCCCGGGCGAGAGCCACGCGCTTGCGCATCCCGCCGGACAGGTCCGCCGGCATCAGGTCCTCCACCCCCTCGAGCTCGACCAGGTCCAAGACCTCGCGTACCCGCTCGCGCACCTTCTCCTCGTCCCACGTGGTGTGCTCGCGGAGCCCGAACGCGACGTTGTCCAGGACCGTCATCGAGTCGAAGAGCGCTCCCGCCTGGAAGAGCATGCCCACCTTCTTGCGGACCTCGAGCAGGTCGTCGTCCTCCTCCTCCAGGCGCGTGATCTCGGTCCCGTCCACCCAGACCTCCCCGCGGTCCGGCCGCTGCAGCCCCACCGTGTGCCGCAGCAGGACCGACTTGCCCGAGCCGCTGCCGCCGAGCACCACCACCGTCTCCCCGCGGGCGACCTCGAGCCGCAGCCCCCGGAGCACGACCTTCCCGTCGAAGGCCTTGTGGAGGTCCACGTAGCGGATGAAGGGCTCGCTCACGACAGGAAGTAGATGAACAGTTTCGTCAGGAAGAAGTCGGAGACGATGATGGAGATCGAGGCCAGGACGACGGTCCTCGTCGTGGCCTTCCCGACCCCGTCGGCTCCGCCCGTGGCCCGCAGGCCGTTGTGGCAGGCGATGATCCCGATGAAGAAGGCGAAGAAGAACGTCTTTCCGATCCCGCTGACGACGTCCTCGAGCCGCAGCGCCCCGATCACGTGGCTCATGAAGTACGCCCGCGTCTGCCCGATCTCGTAGAGCGCCATCATGAGACCGCCGAAGATCCCGATGGCGTCGGCCAGGATGGTCAGCAGCGGCAGCGCCACCAGCAGGGCCAGCAGGCGCGGCACCACGAGCTTCTTCACGGGGCTCGCCGCGAGGGCCCGCAGCGCGTCCACCTGCTCGGTGACCGCCATCGAGCCCAGCTCCGCGGTGATCCCCGCGCCTACCCGGCCCGCGACCATGAGCGCGGTGAGCACCGGCCCCAGCTCGCGAACGATGGACAGCGCCAGGATGTCGCCCACGTAGGGCTTCCCGCCGTAAAGCCCCAGCGAATACGCGCTCTGAATCGCCAGCACCATGCCGGTGAACAGCAGCGTCACGTTGGCGATGCTCAGCGAGCGGATTCCCACGTGGACCATCTGGTCGAGCCACAGCTCTCCCTCGAAGGGCGGGCGGACCGCCTGGCGAACCGCGTCCCTCGCCAGAAGCGACATCCCCCCCAGCTCGCGCAGGCCGGCTTCCAGGACGGCGTTCATCGGGCTCTGGCCCGGAGGATTCGTGAAGCGGGTGCTGCGAGCGCGCGCCTGTCCGCGGATTCCGGCTTTCGCCGCAGCGACGGCTCCCCGGCCTCCCCGTCGCCCGGCAGTGGCTCGGTCCCTCCGCCACCCCGCCGAAGCCCGGGGCCCGGGTCCATCTCCGCGGCCTCGCGACGGTCCCTCACGAATCAACCAGGCTGGCTCGCGGGCTTCGCGAGCCGGGGGGAAGGATAGGGGGCGCCCCGCGCGGGGGTCAAGGCGACGGGCGAGCCGTTTTCGAGCCGGCGCGCGAGAGCAGGAGGGCGTGGAGCACCGCGAGGAGGAAGTCGCCCGCGGCGAGCCCGGCGAAGGCCCGCGGCTCGCCGCCCATCCAGGCCGACAGCAGCAACGCTGCCCCGGCAAGCCGCCCGCAGGCTGCGGCGACGACGACGCCCTTGTAGCGCTCCGGCTCGCGGGCCGCCAGCGCGTAGATCGCAGCCAGCAGGAGCAGGAGCACGCCGACCAGGTTCAGGTAGACCGGGTCGTCGGGCAGCTCGAGGCCGAGGAGCCTCGCGGAGGGGCGCTTCGCGACGAGGATGGCGACGCCGAACGCCGCGTCGTAGGCCGAGCCCGCGGCCATGGACCACCCGACCCACCGCCACGGGTCCCGCCCCGCTCGCGCTCGCATCGTCCCGTGCCGCGATTATAGGAGCCGCCGGCGCTATACTCGCCCCGCGAGCCATGGTGCGGACGACCTTCGCGCTCACCGTCGCGGCTCTGCTCACCGTCCTCCTGGGAACGCCCGCGGTGATCGTGAGCCTTCTCCTCCCGGGAAGCGACGTCACGATGCGTCTCGGGAGGCTGTGGTCGCGGGGCATCCTCGCCGCGGCGGGCGTGCGCGCGCGGTACGAGGGGCTCGACAACGCGACGGGCCCGGGGCCGCGCGTCTTCCTCGCGAACCACCAGTCCATCCTCGACATCTTCGTCCTCGTGCCCGTGCTGCCGCCCGCCACGCGCTTCGTGGCCAAGCGCTCGCTGTTCCGGATCCCCTTCTTCGGCTGGTCGCTCAGGGTGTCGGGGTTCATCCCCATCGAGCGCGGGACCACCCGGCGGGCCTACGAGAGCCTGGAGCGCGCGGCGGGGACGATCCGCGAGGGGCGGCCGGTGGTCCTGTTCCCCGAGGGGACGCGCAGCCCCGACGGCCGGCTCGGCAGTTTCAAGCGGGGAGCCTTCGTCCTCGCCCTTCGCGCCGGCGTGCCCGTCGTTCCCGTCGCCATCTCGGGAACGGGGCGAGCGCTCCGTCCCGGGACGCTGCGGCTGCGGCCCGGCCCCGTGCGCGCCGCCTTCGCCTCCCCGCTCGACCCGTCGCGCTACGAGGCGCAGGCCCTGATGGCCGCCGTGCGCGAGGAGATCGTCCGAAGGCTGGACCCGGAGGAGCGGGCCGAGGACGCCGCCCCTTCCGAGGCCGTCGAGTCGCGTTGACCCGCGAGCGGCTCTCGCGGGTTCTCTCCGGCCGCGCTCGCCGGGACCCGC
>JBBIHW010000106.1:5884-9497 GCA_037446795.1 Acidobacteriota bacterium | reverse complement strand
CGGGGCGGCGCTGCCTGGCTGGACGCGCGACCCCGGCGAAAGCCGGGGCACCTACGTCGCCCTGTCGGAGTCGTTCCTCGACGGGCTGCTCGAGACCGCGCTGCGCGGCGTGTCGGCCTCGCCGATCCGGCCGAGAGGCGATCTCCGGAAGGTCTTCCGGAGCGGCTCGATCTACGCGCTGATCCCCGGGCTGCGGAGGCTCGGCCCGACCGACGACATCCACCTGAGCGTCGTCCTGCGCTCGGAGCCCCGGGTCGAGCAGCGGCGCGTGCCCGCGCCCGCGGCCCGACGTTCTCTCCGCGGCACCCCGCACGAGGGCGAGGACCACCCGGCGATCCACATCACGCTGCGCGACGTCGAGATCGGGCTCTGGAAGGAGGTGCCCCGCGGGGAAGGAGCGCGCCTCGGCACGCTGGTCGTCGAGTCTGCGTCGGTTTCCCTCCTGCCGTACGTGAACGTGCTCGGGGGCTTCTCCTTCGAGCCGCTGCGGAACGCGTGGAGGGTGAGGTCGCACGGCATCGCCACCGACGAGGAGGCGCTCGCGGCCACCCTCCAGGAGATCGTCTTCGGCGAGGTCTTCGAGACGACCTTCGAGCCGCTCGCGCGCCGCGCCTTCCGCGTCGGCCCCACCGAGTTCCGGCCTCGGTCGCTGCGGGTCGTGGACGACTACCTCGTGGTCGGCTTCGAGGAGGAGTGAGCAGGGGACCTCGAACGCGAAGGCCGCTGCAAGGACGCGTCGAGCTTCCGCCCCTCGGTTTCCCACGCGAAGAGCCAGCCCTCCCGGGTCACCGTGACGACCTCGATGCGGCCGTCGCCGTCGAGATCGCCCGTGGCCGGCTCCGAGAAGATCCATCCCCCCGTGAACTTCGGGAACCCGGCGGCCTCCCCGCCCGCGCTCCGGAACGCGTGTAGGAGGTAGCCGCCGCTTCCCATCAGGATCTCCTTCACGCCGTCCCCGTCCACGTCGGCGGCGGCCGGCCGCGCGAGGATCATCAGGTCCTCCATGCGCCGCGGGTAGGTCGGGAGCATCGGGACGCGCTCGCCGCTTGCCACCTGCCTCGGCACGCGCCACGCGCCGAGGGCGAGGGGCACGTCGAGGGGAACGCCCGGCTTGGCGCGAAGGGTCAGCATTCTCAGGGGAAGCAGGGGGGCGTACAGCTCCGGCGCGCCGTCTCCGTCCGTGTCCGCGACGAGCGGGGAGCCGGTCTCGGCCGCGAACGAAGTGTCGGTCACCTCGCCCGCCTCGCCGGGGGACATGGAGAAGGAGGCGACCACTCGGGGTCCTTCGCTGCGGGAGTGGTCCACGAGGAGGATCGAGGGACCCGTGACCGCGTAGAGGACCACCTCCTGGTCGCCGTCGCCGTCCGCGTCCACGAGCGCTGGCGTGATCTGGACTCCGCTCGCGAGGGTCGGGATCAGGTCGGCCCGGAGCGCCGGCAGCTCCAGGGGGTGCCAGCCGGGAAGGAACGGCCCGCCGGGATGCAGGTTGCCGTTCGCCCGGACGGCCCAGGCGGAAGCGAGCCCGTCGCGGCCTCCGTTCGACCCGAAGACGATCTCGGGCCGGCTGTCCCCGTCCACGTCCCCCGCCGCGGGAGAAGAGACGATCTTCTGCCGGTGCCCGGGCCCGAGCCTCGGGTCCTCGACGCGCACGGGGAAGCCCGGCAGCGCGCGGCCGTCGCCGCGCCAGGCGTAGAGGTGGCCGTCGAGGCTCGTGACGACGATCTCGAGGCCGGGTCTCCCGTCGAGGTCCACGAGGAGCGGTCTCGAGAGGACGCCGCTTTCGATCCTCTGGGTCTCCGTCGCGGGGCGCGCCCTGTCGGGGTCGGTGGACACCGGGAAGGCTCCGAGCCTCTCCCCGCGCGCGTCGAACGCGTAGACCTTTCCCTCGCGCGAGGCGACGACGATCGCCGGCCGGCCGTCCCCGAACAGGTCGCCGATGGCGGCCTCGCGGATCACGGTCTGTCTCGGGGTTGCGGCCTCGTCCCGGCACGGCGTCCTCCCGGAAGGGTCCACGGGGGGCATCCGGTCCAGAGGCGCGCGCACCGTTCGGATGCCGGACTCCTCCCAGCGAAGGATGCGGAGGTAGCCGTCGGAGGTCGGGAGCACGATTTCGTCCCGGCCGTCGCGGTCGAGGTCGGCGAGCACGGGAGCCGCCTCGCCGGACGCCCCGAGGCTGACCGGGAAGTGGGTCTTCCAGGCGGGATCGTGGAAGACGAAGAAGCTGCGGCGCGCCTCGCCGGTGAGGCCCCTGTCGTCGGTCGCGCGAAGGCGCAGGGTGACGCTGTAGCGGTCGCGCTCCTCGCGATCTCGCGGGGGCGGGCCGGCGGGCGCCGGATGCCGCGCGAAGTCCAGGACGCCGAGGAGGCCCTCGTGCCGCCCCGAGACCGTCCCGCTCGCCACCGTGAGATAGTCCTCCTCGCCGGGCTCGACCCCGAGCGCGTACTCGAGCTTCCAGGTCGCGGTCCGGGCCCTCGGAAGGCGGATGTTCCCGGATACCGGCACGCGGGGCGAGCGCGCGGGCGAGATCGCGTCGAACCAGCCGGGGGTCACGAGCTCCACCTCGGGCGGGATCCTGCCCTCCTCGACCGCGGCGACGGCGTGCAGCGCGTTCACCCGGCCGTAGCCGGTGAGCTGATCGAAGCCGGCGAGCGCCCGGTACCGCAGCCCGCCCCAGTCCGGCGCGGTGTTGTCGAGGTCGTCGGCCGTCGCCCGGAGCACCTGGAAGACCTCCTCGGCGCCGAGGTCCCCGAGGCCCGCCGCGCGGGACGCGGACTCGAGCAGGCCCAGCACACCGGCCAGACGCGACGTGGCGCCCGAGGAGCAGCTCGTGGCCGGCACCGTCACCGACACCCGCGCGCCGAAGTTCGTGCAGGGGCTGAGGCCCCAGAACGTCGAGGCCTTCGCCGGGTCGTCGGCGTGGTTGAACCGGATCGCGTTGACGTAGATGGCGTGCTCGTAGGCGCTCGGGAAGTTGTGGTGGTAGGAGAACTCGTCCGCGGCGCTGCCCACCACCGCGACCCCGCTCGCGTAGGCCAGGTCCACGGCGCATCGAGCGGCGGGGGTGTTGTTGTAGCTCCCGAGGGCCGAGGCCACGACGGCAGCCCCCGAGCGGACCGCGAAGACGACCCCTCGCGCGAAGCGGTTCGCGTCCACGACGAAGCTATCCCCGACGCGGACGGGAAGCAGGCGGCAGCGGGGGCAGACCCCGGCGTCGGCGAGCCCGTTGTCGGTCTCCGCGGCCGCCGTCGAGGCGATCGCCGTCCCGTGGCCGAACCGGGTCTCGTCGGCCGGATCGTTGTCGCCCGCCGCGAAGCCGCAGTGGCTTCCCGAGGAGAAGTCGTAGCCGGCGATGTCATCCGGGTAGCCGTTGGCGTCATCGTCGCGGCAGTCCGAGAAGGCGAGGATCAGGTCGCCGGCGTCGAGCAGGCCGTTGCCGTTGCGGTCGCCGACGCGCCGGTCGCGGGCGTAGTCCTCGACGTCGAAGAGGCCGTCCCCGTTGGCGTCGTGGGATTCGGACCCCTCGGGTCGGGGCAGCTCCCCGGCGTTCAGCCAGATCTTCCGTGCGAGGTCGCGCTCGTCCCAGAGGATCCCGCTGTCGAGCACCGCGATCACC
>JBBIHW010000106.1:0-5874 GCA_037446795.1 Acidobacteriota bacterium | reverse complement strand
GTCGTCTCGACCGATCGTGCGCTGCCAGGCGGCATCGAGCGAGATGCCGGCGGAGCCGAGGGCCAGTTCGGCCGGGTGAACCTTCGAGCGGTCCACGCCCTCGGGGAACGCGCTCGAGAACTCCCAGTGCCTCGGGAAGTCAGGGTCGTTCGGCGGGCAGAGGCCCGGGTCGGTCCCCGGCTCGCCGGGCCAGCACGAGCCGCGGGTCGCGGCTGCGGTTCCGGCCGGCGGCTTCTCGAGCGAGATGCCGGTAGACGGCGAGAGCAGGATGGGAGAAAGGACGAGACACCCGAGCAGGATTCTTGGCATGCCCCACGGAATGTAGATCGCGGGGAGGAGACGGCAAGCGCTCCGGCCGGCCAGCGGGGACGGGATCGCTTCCTCTCGGCGGGGCGAGGACACTTGCTTTGCATCACAAAGTACTTTGCCGTAGATTCCCGCCGCGCCCGATGGCCGGGCGCCGGGTGTCCGGCCCACCGCAGGCGGGGCCGGCGAAGGGAGCATTCATGAGAGCCGGGACCCTCGGGATCCTCTCCACCGTCCTGCTCGTCGTCCTGATGTCCAGCGCCTGCCGCGCTCATCCGGAATCTCCACTGGCTCGCGCCGCCGCCGAGGGACGGTGCTCGGACCTCGATCGCCTGCTCGCGCGGGGCGCGCCGGTGGACGAGGAGGACGGCTCCGGTTTCACGCCTCTCGTGTGGGCCGCGCGGCACGGCAGGACGGAGGCCGTTCTCCTGCTGGTCCGGCGAGGCGCCGACCCGAACCGTCCGGCGGGAGCGAACGGCTGGCCTCCGCTCCTGCACGCGATCCACAAGAACCAGGACGCCGCCGCACTCGCGCTGATCGAGGCCGGAGCCCGGCTCGACGGCGGGGCCGGCGCGAGGGCCTTGAGGATGGCGGCCGGCTACGGGAACGAGGTCATGGTCCGCGCGCTGCTCGATTGCGGCGTGGACCCGCGCGCCGACGACCCGACCGGCGCGGCGATCCTCACCGACGCCGTCTGGGGCGCGTGGGACGTTGATTCCTCGTGGAGGGGGTGCGAGGCTCACACGGGCGTCGTCCGGGCGCTCCTCGAGAAGGCGCCGGACCTGAGCCTCCCGGAGAACGTCTGGGGGAAGCTCGCTCTCGGGCACGCCCGCAGGAAGGGCTGCGACGAGATGCTCGCGCTGCTCGCCAGGCCCGCTCCGGCCCCGCCCGCAAGGTAGCTGGGGTGTCCTGCGAGGACCGCCTTCGCCCGGCCCGTGGTTCCGGCACGCTGTCCGTCCGGAGCCCTCTCAGGCTGGCCGGGCTACAATGAGCGCCACGCCCGAGCTTCTCGCGGGAGGCGCCGACTCATGGACCGGCTCTACGCACCGCTGCAGCAGAGTGTGGAGGGGATCGTCTACACGCCCGACCAGTTCACCGCCGACCTGCTCACGAACTTCGGCCACATCCATCACTGGACGCCCCGGTTCGTCGTCGCCCCGCGCCACGCGGCGGACGTCCTGGCCGTCGTCCGGTTCGCGCGCGAGCACGGCCTCAGCGTCTCGGCCCGCGGCATCGCCCACAGCCAGAGCCAGCTCGCCATCAGCGACCGCGGCATCCTCCTCGACATGCGCTCCATGGGGCGCGTGCTCGCGGTGGATCCCGGGGCGGAAACCGCGGACGTGGAGGCAGGCGTCGTCTGGCGCGACCTCGTGCACGTTCTCAAGAAGTTCGGCCTCGTCCCCCGCGTCCTCACCAACAACCTGAGCGTCACCGTCGGCGGCACGCTCTCGATCGCGGGCATCGGCGTCGCGTCCTTCCGGTACGGCACGCAAGGGGACAATGTGGAGGAGCTCGACGTGGTCACCGGCGCGGGCGAGCTGGTCACGTGCAGCGCGGCCCGCGAGCCCGACCTCTTCTGGGCGGCCATCGCCGGGCTCGGGCAGGTGGGCATCATCACGCGGGCGAGGCTCGCCCTGAGGCGGACGAGGCCCATGACCCGCACCTACTACCTCCTGTACGACGACCTCCGGACGTTCCTCGAGGACGCCCGGGCCGCGATGGACTCGGACCGCTGGGATCACCTGGAGAGCTGGGCCTCCCCCTGCCCCCAGGGGACGAAGCCGATCGGCGGGCGCCGGCGCGTGTTCGCGCGCTGGTTCTTCCCGTTCCATCTCACGGTCGAGTACGAGCCCGACCGGCCTCCCGACGACCGAGCGCAGCTCGCGGGGCTGCGGCCGTACGCGAGCCTCTACACCGACGACCTTCCGATCGTGGATTTCCTCGACCGGATGGTTCCGGTCTTCGAGCTGTGGAAGAAGGCCGGCACCTGGGAGTGGATCCACCCGTGGATGGAGACCGTCCTTCCTTGGGAGACGGCGGCCGATTACATCGAGCAGGTGCTCGCGGACCTGCCGCCGGGCGTGCAGGTCGGCGGGCATGTGCTCCTGTGGCCGGCGCGCGGGCACGTGTCGCGGTCGCGGCTGTTCATGAGGCCGGAGGGAGACTACCTGGTCGGTTTCGGGATCCTGCCCGCGGTCCCCCCTCGCTACTGGGAGGAGATGAGGCCCCTGCTCGACAACGCGAGCCGCCTCAGCATCCTCATGGGGGCCAAGCGGTACCTCTCGGGCTACATCTCCTTCACGCCCGAGGAGTGGCGCGAGCACTTCGGCCCCCGATGGCAGGAGCTGTGCGCGGCGAAGCGGAAGTACGACCCGGACGGCCTCCTCAACCCCGGCTTCGTTCCCTTCGGCGCGCCCGAGGAGGCTGCCGCTTCGCGGGGCGCGTGACGGTGCCCCTGCGCTTCGGAACGGCCGACTGGGCCCGGCAGCTCGAGCGGGAGATCAACGCCTCGAGCGAGTACCGCAACGCCGCCGCGGGCTGGGGCGCAGGCTTCAACGGGAACGTCCTGCTCGTCTTCGAGCCGGACGGGGCACTCGCCCAGGGAAGGAGCCTGCTGCTCCGGCTCGCGGAGGGACGCTGCCTCGGAGCCGAGTTCGTCGAGGGGGAGAAGCACCCCGAGGCGGGCTTCGCGCTGCGCGCGCCCTTCTCGCTCTGGCGTCAGGTGCTCGACCAGAAGACCACCGCGGCGACGGCGATCCTCACGGGCAGGATGAAGGTGGACGGGGACAAGATGAGGCTCCTGCGGTATGCCTCGGCCCACCGCGCCATCCTCGCCTGCGCGTCTTCCCTCGACACCGTCTACTGAGACCGGTGTCTCAGGGGTCGTCACCCCGGCGAAAGCCGGGGTCCAGGATCGTGGCGGCTGGATTCCGGCTTTCGCCGGAATGACGACCGTGCGAAACCCGGCCGGGTTCACACCGCGCACGTGCGGAACCCGGCGAGCACGTCGCGCCGGTGCGGCAGGTAGAAGTTGCGCCACGTGTTGCGGAGGAGCCTGCCCCGCGTCGCCCAGCAGCCTCCGCGAAGGACCTTGTGCCGGCCATCGAACCAGGGGGCCGAGTACTGCTCGTAGGGGTCGGCGACGAAGCCGGGAAAGGGAGCGAAGGTCGCCGATGTCCACTCCCAGACGTTTCCGATCATCTGCCGGCAGCCCGCTGCCGAGTCCCCCTCGGGGCAGGCGTGGACGCTCACGCACCAGCCGGCGGCTCCGTCCAGGTTGGCGCGGCGGGGCTCGGGAGGCCGATCGCCCCATGGAAAGCGCCGCTTGGCAGGCGCTCCTTCCGCCACGAGCGATGCCGCCATCTCCCACTCGGCTTCGGTCGGCAGCCGCCTGCGAGCCCAGCGGCACCACGCCTCGGCCTCGTACCACGACACGTGGATGACCGGGAGGTCCCCGTCGAGCGGGACCAGCCGGTCGAAGCGTCGTTCGAGCCACTGTCCCGGGGCGTCCCTCCTCCAGTAGACGGGATGCTCCGCGCGCGCTTTCTCCCTCCAGCGCCAGCCGTCCTCGCTCCAGAGCTCGCGCCTGCCGTAGCCGGCATCCTCCACGAAGGCAAGGAACTCGGCGTTCGTCACGGGCGTCCTGCCGATGCGAAACGGAGCGACCTCGACCGGGTGGGCCCACTTCTCGTTGTCGAATGCGAAGCCGTCCTGCGGCGACGCGCCGAGCAGGAACGTGCCTCCCTCGATCTCGACGTCCCCCCGCGCGGTCGCGCCTGGCGCGGGTGGAGGGGGCGGCTCTGCCGCGCGCGGTGGCGGAGGCGGAGGATAAGACAGCGTCTGCCGCGTGTAGGTGAACGCTTCTCCGTGCATGTCCTCGTGGTAGAGGACGAGCCGGTGAAAGTAAGCTTCCGGGGGCGAGAGCGGACCGGCGGGCAGGCGCTCGACCACACGATCGAGCACGGCCCTCATGTAGGCGAGGGTCTCTTCCCGCGTCGGCAGCCCCAGGTCCCACCGGTCGTCGTGCGCCACCCGGAAGGAGTCCCAGAGCCGATCCGCGTCCGGCCGAACCGGGTCGAGGCCGCGCAGGTGCCTCAGGGCCCAACGCTCCTGGAACCAGGCGACGTGGCCGATCTCCCACAGGAGCGGGTTGACGATGGAAAGCCTCGGGCCGATGAGCTGCTCGTCGGTCAGGTCCTCGACGAGCTGGAGCGTGCGGGCGCGCGCGTCCTCGAGCTGCCGAGCGAGTTCGGGTCCCGTGTCCACAAGGACGGTATAGTACCCCGTCGCGGGCCAGCCGATGAACGTTCGAATCGTCACCCCGGCGGGTCCCGGCAGCCGCTCGGGCAACCGCATGACCGCCGTCCGCTGGGCGCGGATCCTGCGCGATCTCGGCCACCGGGTGACGATCGCGCGGTCGTACCGGGACGAGCCGTGCGACCTGCTCGTGGCGCTCCACGCGCGCAAGAGCGCGGCGTCGGTCTTCGCATTCCGCCGGCGCCATCCGGGGCGACCGCTGGTGCTGGCCCTGACGGGAACCGACGTCTACAACGACCTCCACACGAGTGTCAGGGCCAGAAGGGCCGTGGCGCTCGCGACCCGGATCGTGGCGCTGCAGCCGCTCGCGGCGCGCGAGCTTCCGCCGGCGCTGCGGAAGCGGGTCCGCGTGATCTACCAGTCGGCGAGCCCGACAAGAGCTCCCCTCGGGCGCGCGTCGCGCTTCTTCGACGTGGCCGTGGTCGGACATCTGCGGCCGGTCAAGGACCCGTTCCGCTGCGCTCTCGCGGCGCGCGGCCTTCCCCCCGACTCGCGCGTGCGCGTGCTCCACGCCGGGGCCGCGCTGTCGCCCGCGATGGAGCGAAGGGCCAGGCGAGAGGAGGCGCGAAACCCTCGCTATCGCTGGCTCGGCGACCTCCCCCGCCCGCGCGCGCGGCGCTTGATCGCCCGCGCCCGCTTGCTCGTCCTGAGCTCCCGCCTGGAGGGCGGCGCCCACGTGCTTTCGGAGGCGCTCGTGGACGGCGTCCCGGTCCTGGCGAGCCGGATCCCGGGCTCGGTGGGGATGCTCGGCCCTCGCTATCCCGGCTACTTCGAGGTCGCCGACACGGGCGGGCTGCGGCGCATGTTGTTGCGGTGCGAGCGCGATCCGGCGTTCCTCGAGACGCTGCGGCGCCGCTGCCGCGCGCGGGCCCGTCTTTTCCATCCCTCCAGGGAGCGGGAGGCGTGGGCGCGGCTCCTCCGGAGCCTTCCTCGAGCTCGTGGCGCGGCCGCCGGAGGCTGACGCCGCGGGCCCCTCGCCGAGCGTGGTAGCATCGGGCGAGGTCCCGGAGGTCCGCGCGTGTCCCGCAAGCATCGCAGCCAGCAGCCGAGGGAGCCCGTCATCCGCCCGAGGTCCGGCGGCGCAGCCCCCTCGATCGCGCTCTGGGTCGCGGTGGCGGCGCTCGGCGCCGCGTCCGCGTTCGGCTGGGTGCGGATCG
This sequence comes from Acidobacteriota bacterium, assembly GCA_037446795.1. Lineage (GTDB taxonomy): Bacteria > Acidobacteriota > Polarisedimenticolia > Polarisedimenticolales > JBBIHW01 > JBBIHW01. The sequence continues at coordinate 94 of JBBIHW010000106.1, read as the reverse complement.
GCCGCCTCGAGCGGGAGCTCGAGGGGAAGATCTCCGGGCTCGGAGAGCGCGTGGACAGGCTGGCGGCCGACGTGCAGGCGGCGCGCGCCGCGGC
>JBBIHW010000105.1:0-9516 GCA_037446795.1 Acidobacteriota bacterium | reverse complement strand
AGGCGCACGCGCTGCTGTCGGCGCGGCTGCTGCGGTGGGCGGCGGCCTCGTCGCTGCTGTCGCGCTCGCAGGCCGCCACCATGAGGCGCGCGCTCGCCGGTGGCCGCCGCCGGGAGCGGACGGTATAGTTCGTGCCTATCCCGGAGGGGCCGACGAAGATGCCGGCCATGGCGCGGCGGTGCGGAGCGCTGGCGATCCTCTCGGTCTTCCCCTGCGCCCAGGCCCTCGCCCAGCCGCCGCGGGAGCGTCTGCCGCGGGATCTCCCGCTCTACCGCGCGGCCGAGCCCGCCGTGCCCGTGCGGACCGACGCCGGTGTCTGGGACGGGACCTGGTACTACGTTCACCGGGACGGTTGGATGGCGATGTGGATCCGCAGGGCGAAGGACGCCAAGCCCGAGGTGAAGCTCCAGTACCTGAGCCTGATCGCCCCGGAGGCCTTCGAGACCGACTGGAACGGCAAGGCGACCTACTACCTCGTGGGCCAGCCCGCGACCTTCGAGATCGCCCTGGACGAGCGGACCGATACGACGATCCGCGGCACCTGGAAGTGGGACGTGCAGTTCGAGGACTCCGGCCGGACCGAGACCGGCACCTTCACCCTGTACCGCGCATCCGACGGCCGGCAGATGGTGCTGAAGTTCGACCGGTGGGAGCGGATCATCCGCCGCCGGGACGAGGTGAAGCGGTACAGCCGCCCTCCCGCCTGGACGTTCGTGAAGGCCTCGAAGCGTCTGGTCCTGTGGGAGGAGATCCCCTTCTGATCGGCGCCGCCTCCGCAGCGCTCGCTCTCGTCGCGGCGGGAACGGGCGCCGCGAGCACCGGAGCGGAGGCACCCTCTCCGTTCCCCCTGCGCATCGTCAAGACGATCGCCCCGGTGTCGAGCCCCGCATTCCGCGAGCACGTGGCGTTCTGCCGCGACCTCGGCTTCAACGCGTTCTGGGTGTACAGCCACGCCGCTGGCCGCTGGACCCCGCGGGCCGCGCCGCGCGGCCCGTTTCTCTTTCCCGAGTTCGAGGAGTTCGCGCGGTTCGCACGCGCGGCGGGCCTGCGGGTCGTCGTCTCCATCAATCCGGTCGCCGATCCCGGGAGTCGGTTCGTGTTCAGCGAGCCGGAGGGCGAGCGGCGCATCCGGAGGTTCATCGGCCTCCTGAGGAAGGCCGGCGTCCGCGACTTCGTCATCTCCTTCGACGACCAGCCCACCGAGCTGTACGAGTTGCGGGACCTGATGCGCTACGGGCGCAGCGCCGCTGCCGCCCACCTGGATCTCGCCTCCCGCATCGAGCGCGCGGTCCGCTCGAGCGAGAGGCTCTGGCTGTGCGCCTCCGCCTACTGCGACGCGCACCTGGACGAGGAGGCGGACCCCTACGCCCGGGCGTTTCTCGCTGGTCTTCCCTCCCTGCCCCGCCGCATCGGCGTCGTCTGGACGGGACCCGAGGTCGTCTCCCCCTCGATCCGCCTGGACGACGTCCGCAGGACGCGCGCGAGGCTCGGCGGCCGGGAGATCTTCCTCTACGACAACTATCCGACCGACGGCGACGGCCCGGTCGAAGCGCTCGCGCTCGTCCTCGGCCCGCTCCGCAACCGCGACCCGCGCCTCCACGAAGAGGTCGCCGCCTACCTCGCCTGCCCCATGGCCCAGCTCGGGGCCTCCCGACTCCCGCTGATGACGGTGGCCGACTACCTGCGGGATCCCGCCCGCTACGATCCCGACGCGAGCTGGCTCGAAGCCATCCGGACCCTCGCGGGGCCCGATCCCGAGGCCCTGGACGCGCTCAAGACCCAGGCCATGGAGTGGGGAGGATGGATCGGCACGCTCAACTACCACCCTCACTGGCTGCTCAACCCGCGACGAGTCGCGGCCTCCCTCCACGATCCGGCGTTCGTCGCCTCGTTCGAATGGACCGCGAGCCGGTACCCCGAGCGCATGGAGCGGGTCGCGCGGGTGAGGGACGCGCTGTTCCGCAGCGACCTCCTCGACGTCATGGCCCGCAAGCTCGCCGTCGCCCGCGCCGTCCCGGTGGTCATCGAGGCCCTGGCCAGGCATCGCGCCGGACGCGAGGACCTCGGCGAGCTGCTGGAGGCTCTGTCCCGGCAGCGGGAGAGCATGTCCGCGTGGCCGAGCGCGCAGCGCGCGCTCGACCGTTTCCTCGCCGCCGCGGGCGTGACGCTCCCGCAGCCGGAACCCTCCGCCGCGCCCCCGTAGGTCCCACGGGCTCGTGCATAATGGCGCGCCCCGGAGGGACCGCGCCGTGGCCGCGCTCGCCGATCCGTCCGCGAAGGCGTACCGGTTCGCCGTCCTGCTGCTGGCGAGCTTCCTCCTCTTCGGCAGCTACTTCGCCTACGACAGCCTCGGGGCGATCGTCGAGCCCCTGATGCGGCGGTTCGGTGTCGGGCGGGAGGCCATCGGCCGCACCTACACGATGTACAGCCTCGCCGCGATCCCGACGGTTCTGCTGGGCGGCTACCTCACCGACCGGCTCGGGACGCGCCGGGCGAGCCTCCTCTTCTCGGCGCTCGTGACCGCCGGGGCGGCCATCGTGGCGCTCGCCCCGAGCCTCGGGGTGCTCTACTTCGGCCGGCTCGTCTTCGGCATGGGCTCGGAGTCCCTGGTGGTCGCCCAGAACGCGATCCTCGCCCGGTGGTTCACCGGCAAGGAGCTCGCCCTCGCCTTCGGGATCGCCCTCACCATGAGCCGCCTCGGCACGCTGTTCACGTTCAACACCGAGGCGCTGCTCGCCGAGCGGTACGGAATCGAAGGGGCTCTCGGGACCGCGGCGGCGCTGTGCCTGGCGAGCCTGCTCGCGAACCTCGTCTACATCGCCCTCGACCGGAGAGCGGAGCCCGTGCTGGGGCTCGCCGAGGCGGGAGCCGGGGACCGGATCGTGCTCCGGCACCTGCGGTTCGGGACGACCTACTGGCTGCTCGTGGGGATCTGCGTGACCTTCTACTCGGCGATCTTCCCGTTCACGGCCCTGTCCACCGACTTCTTCCACGACAAGTGGGGTCTTCCGCTGACCGCACCCGGAGAGGGCCTGGGGATCTTCGGCTCGGTGGCCAGCAACGTGCTTCACATGTTCTCGACGGCGCCGGGCACCTCCTCGATCATCATCTTCGCCTCGATGGTGTGCGCTCCGTTTGCGGGGAGGCTCGTGGACCGGATCGGCCGCCGGGCCACCCTGCTCGTCCTGGGCTCGCTGCTGATGGTGCCGAGTCACCTCGTCCTGGGGCTCACCACCCTGGCGCCCGCCGTCCCGATGCTCGTGCTGGGAGCCGCCTTCGTGCTCGTGCCCGCGGCGCTCTGGCCGGCGGTCCCTCTGGTCGTCGCGAAGGAGCGGGTGGGCACCGCGTTCGGCCTGATGACCATGGTCCAGAACGTGGGCCTGATGGTGTTTCCGTGGGTGAATGGGATGCTGCGGGACCGGACGGCCTCCTACGCGGCGAGCCAGATCCTGTTCGCCTCGCTCGGGGCGGCGGGGCTCGCCCTGTCGCTCCTCCTGTGGCGGGCGGACCGCGCCGCCGGCCGCCGCATGGAACGCCCGTAGGGCTACCTCGAGGCCATCAGCGCCGCCTCCCCGCCGCCGGGCTCGCCCACGGGGTCGCTCGCGGGCAGCACCGCCCGGAAGCGGGCACCCCCACCCGGCGCCTGCTCGACCCAGATCGTCCCCCCGTGCGCCTCGACGGCCATCCGGCAGAAAGTCAGCCCGAGGCCGCGGTTGCCCACGACGCCGGTCTTCCGCAGCTCGAGCCTCGCGTACTTCTCGAAGATCTTCTCGCGGTAGGCCTCCGGGACCCCGCTGCCCTGGTCGCAGACCGACAGCTCCACGCCCTCGTCGCGCCTCTCCACCCGGACCGCGACCTCGGTGCGCGGCGGCGAGTGCTCGAGCGCGTTGGCGATGAGGTTGTCCACCACCCGCCGGAGCATGGACGCGTCCCCGCTGACCGGGCAGCCGCCCTCGGGGGCCTCGAGCGCGAGCCTCACGTCGCGCTGCGCCGCGGCTGTCTCGAACTCCTCGCACGCCCGGCGAGCCAGCTCCACCGCGTCCACCGGCTCGGACCCCAGGGGCAGGACCCCCTCTTCGAGGTGCGCCACGTCCAGCAAGTCGAGGATCATCCGGTGCAGGCGCGAGGCGCCCGTCTTGCAGCGCCGGACCAGATCGCGGGTCCGCTCGTCCCCCTTGCGCTCCAGCAGCTCGAGGTTGCCGATCACCGCGGCGAGGGGGTTCTTGAGGTCGTGGACCAGCGTCTCGGTGAGCGTCTCCTTGAGGGCCTCGAGCTGCTCGAGCTTCTGGTTGTGCCGCTCCAGCGTCTCCCGTGCCTCCTCCAGCTCGAACAGCAGCCGCCGCGCCCGCACCAGCGAGCGGACCTTCGCCAGGAACTCGTCGCGCCGCACCGGCTTGGACACGAAGTCGTCGGCGCCGTTGTCGAGACCCTCGACCTGGTGGGGGGTTCCGGACAGCGCGGTCACCATCATGACCTGGCAGAGCCGCGTGCGCGGGTGCGTCTTCAACTGGCGGCAGACCTCGAGGCCGGTCATGTCCGGCATCATGACGTCGAGGAACACGACGTCCGGAACCTTCTCGTGCGCCATGGCGATGGCCGAGCGTCCGTCGGCGGCGGTTCGCACCTCGTAGCCGGCCGACAGGAGGTACTCCTCGAGAAGCCGCCGGCAGCGGAGATCGTCGTCCACGACGAGCATGTCGCGCGGGCCGCTGGGGTCGCTGGCGTACATCATGCGGCTCCCTCCTGAGGCAGCAGGTACGACTCGATCTGCGAGGCGAACTGGGCGAGGCGGATCGGCTTCGTGATGAACCCGGAGCAGCCGGCCTCCCGGGCGCGCGCCTCGTCGGCCCTGTGGGCGTGGGCGGTGAGGGCCACGACCTGGATCGCCGTGGTCGCGGGGTCCGCCTTGATGCGGCGCGTCGTCTCGAGGCCGTCCATGCCGGGAAGCTGAAGGTCCATGAGCACGAGGTCCGGCCGGCACCGCCGCACCGCGGACAGCGCCTCCTCTCCGCTGTCCGCCTCGACGACGCGGAACCCGCGAGAGCGCAGCGCGTTGCGGGCGAGCTTTCGGTTGAGCGCGTTGTCCTCCACGAGAAGGATCGTCCGCGCTCCGGCGGGAAACCGCGCGAGCGGAGCGACGGGGGCGAGCGCGGCCGCCGCCGGCCGCTCGCGGCGGACGCAGGCCGGGAACCGGCAGGTGAACGTCGAGCCCTGTCCCGGCGAAGACGAGACCGACACGCTGCCGCCGTGCATGCCGACCATGCGCCAGACCAGCGCGAGACCGAGGCCCGTGCCGGGGTACTGGCGCGAGTAGGAGCCGTCCACCTGGTAGAACTCCCGGAAGATCCTCTCGTGGTCCTCCTCCGGGATGCCGATGCCGGTGTCGGAGACCTCGACCCGGAGGGAGTCCCCGTCGGCCCGGGCGGCGACCTCGACCCTCCCGCCGCGGCCGGTGAACTTCACGGCGTTGCTCAGGAGGTTGAGGACGATCTGCCGGAACATGCCGGGATCCACCTCGGCCGACTCCGCCTCCGGCGAGCAGCTCACCCGCAGGTCGAGTTCCTTCTTCACCGCCTGGGGCCGCACCATGGCCAGAGCCTCGGCGACCAGCTGCGGCACGCTCGACAGCTGTTTCCGCACCTCCATGCGGCCCGCCTCGATCTTGGACAGGTCCAGGATGTCGTTGATGAGGTTGAGCAGGTGCTCCCCGCTCTCGTGGATGTCCGTCAGGAAGCCGAGCTGGCGCTCGGTCAGTCGGCCGAACTGCGGGTCCCGCAGCAGCTCCGAGAAGCCGATGATCGCGTTCAGGGGGGTCCGCAGCTCGTGGGAGACGTTGGCGAGGAACTCGCTCTTGGCCCGGTTGGCCTCGACGAGCTGCTCGTTGGTCTCCCGGAGCCGTCGGTTGGCCTCGGCGAGCTCCCGGGTCCGCGCCGCCACCTTCCGCTCGAGCTCGGCGTTGAGGTGGACCGCCTCCTCGAGCCGCCGCCGCTGCTCCTCGAGCCGCTCGCGGTACATGCGGTAGAAGCTCGCGAGCAGCCAGCAGGGCGGAACCCCGAGCGCGAGCGCCCACGGGCCGATCCACTCGAGGGCCATCACGAGCGCCACCGCGAGGGTGAGACCCGCGAAGTAGGCCGCAGCGCTCCAGCCGAAGGCCTGCCTCCACGTCTCGAGCAACGCCTGGCGCTTCTCGAGCGCCACGGCCACGGCCACGAGCCCGGAGTTCGTCAAGAAGTACACGGCGGTGGCCGTCACGAGCGGCCAGAAGCGCGCTGCGAGCGACCCCCCCGCCGTCCCGCCGGCGAGCAGGTACGCATGGGAGGCCGCCACCGTGGACAGCGCCACCGCCCCGACGTTGAACGACCCCTTCATCCGGGACAGCGCCTGGCGCCGCGCGACGAGCATCCCGCCGATCCCGGCCAGGGCCACGATCACGGCGGGAGCCGGTCCGAGGGCGGCGAGCGCGCAGTGGACGAACGGGTGGGTCGGGACGAACTCGGTCTTGAGAGCGGCGATGCGGACCGGGCGCGCCCCCACGAGGGCAGCGAGCGCGGCGAGGAGCAGAGCGATCAGACCGCCCCCTTCGCCGAGGCTCCAGCCGAGGGTCGCCGTCGCGGCCGCACCGGCCAGGGCGACGAGCGCGACGTACGCCCGAAGGACGCCGCAGGCGCGCACGCTCTCGCTCTCCCCCCGCTTCACTCGCCCCACAGGGCCGTGTCGCCCCACAGCGCGGTGTCGCCCCACAGGGCGGTGTCGCCCCACAGGGCGGTCTCGCCCCACAGCGCGGTGTCGCCCCACAGGGCGGTCTCGCCCCACAGGGCCGTATCGCCCCAGAGCGCGGTGTCGCCCCAGAGCGCCGTGCTCCCCCAGAGCGCCCCGTCGGTGCCGGCCGCGCTCGTCCACAGCTTGGCCGGATCGTCCACGCCGATCATCGCGACGAAGGGGTCGCGGTAGAGGCGGGCAGACGGCGCGCGCTCGACCCAGCCGCCCGCCGCGAGGGCCGCGGCCCCGTCGAGGACGCCCGCGCCCCGCGTCCAGGGGTTCCCGGCCATCTTCCGGGCCGATCGCATGAGGCGCGCCTTGACGGTATCCGGGTTCAGCGCCGGATCCTTCTCGAGGAGCAGGGCCGCGGCTCCCGACACCATGGGCGCCGCCATGCTGGTCCCCGACAGCTGGAAGTACTCGGCCGTCGGGGAATCGGGCGCGGACACTCGCCAGCCCGGGTACTCCGAGTCGAGCCGGGAGCCCGAGGCCCGCAGCGACACGATCCGGTTTCCCGGGGCCACGAGATCGGGCTTGGCCACGTGCTCCGCGAGGGTCGGGCCGCGGGAGGAGTAGCTGGACACCGTGTCGTCCGCGGTGTCGCCGGTGTTCCAGTCCGTCATCGAACCGACCGTGATCACACGGGAGGAGGTGCCCGGGCTCGAGATCGTGAAGTAGCCGTGCCGGCCCCGGTTGCCGGCCGAGCAGACGACGACGATTCCCTCCGCCCACGCCCTCTCGACCGATCGCACGAGCGGATCGAGGGCAGCGGGCTCGGTCGGCGGGTGGCCGAGCGAGACGTTCAGGACGCGGATCCCGTAGCGGGTCCGGTTTTCGAGCACCCAGTCCACGCCGGCGATGACGTCCGAGGTCCGGCCCGCGCCCCCCTCGTCGAGCACGCGCACGGAGACGACGGAGGCCGCGGGCGCGACCCCGCGGTAGAGACCGCCGGATTCCGAGCCGCTGCCCGCGATGATCCCGGCCACGTGGGTGCCGTGACCCCATGGGTCGGGAAGGCTCGAGGAGCCGGAGCCCACGACGGCGGCGCGGGCGAGGACCCGCGATCCGAGATCGGGATGCGAGGCCACGCCCGAGTCGAGCACCGCGACCGCGACGCCCTTTCCGGTGAACGTGGCGACATCCACGGTCGCGGCGTCTGCGAGACCCGCCGCGGGGCGGCCGACGTCCAGGCTGGGCCGGACGATCTGGTCCAGGGAGATCCACCTCACCGACGGATCCGCGGCGAGCGCCGGGATCGCGGAGCCCGCGAGCCTCATGGCGAGGGCCGGGACGGACCTGAACTGCCGGACCATCTCGGCGCCGAGCAGCTGCGCCCGCGAACGACCGAGCCGGCCCGGCTCCGACGCGTAGGTCACGATCAGGGGGATGCGGGCCGAGGGATCCCTCGCCGCGAGCGAGGCGACGGCCGCGCTCGTCTTGGGCAGGTACGACCCTGCGCTCGCAGGCGGCCAGCCGGGCAGGCACAGCAGCGCCGCCGCGAGCGCGGCCGCGCGAACGGGGCAGCCCATCTTCCCGAGGGCGTCGCAATCTCCCATGTCCGTTCCCTTCGCCGCCGTCCGGCACACGCCGGGAGGAACACGAGGGCCGATCCGCAAGCTCCGTGCCGCGGAATGCGATGCGGAGAATCCCGCGAGATGTCGCGGTCCTGACCGTGGCGGTGTCGCGGGCGGCGAAGGCGGAAGATGTCCAGATCGCGGACACGGAGGAGCCCGCCCGCGACGGCCCGCTCGGTCAAGCCCCGCCCGCTCCGCGGGTTGCGCCCACCGTCGCGAGATCGGTCACGGGCTGTCGTGTCTGTGGACGCCCCCGCGGCCCCGGCGCGGGCGGCGCGATGGCGATGTCGTGCTTGCGGAGCTTGGAGTAGAGCGTGCTGCGATGGATGCCGAGCCTGCGCGCAGCGAGCTTCTTGTTCCCCCTGCACTCGCCGAGGACTTCGAGGATCCTCCGCCGCTCGAGCTCGCCGAGCGTGCGCCCGCCCGCGGGAGCCCCTGCGCCCGGCTCGCCGCGGATCTGGCCGGGGAGGGAGTCCGGCCCGATGGTCTCGCTCCTCGAGAGCACGACCATCCTCTCCACCGTGTTCTGCAGCTCGCGCACGTTGCCCGGCCAGGGGTAGCGGACCATCGCCTCCATCGCCTCGGGAGCGAACCCCTCCACCGTCCGCCCGATCCGGGCCGCGGACTCCTCGAGGTAGCGCATGGCCAGGATCGGGATGTCCTCGGGGTGCTCGCGAAGGGGCGGCAGGTGGATCGGGATCACGTTCAGCCGATAGTAGAGGTCGCTGCGGAACGAGCCTGCGCGCATGGCCTCCTCGAGGTTGCGGTTCGTCGCGGCGATGAGCCGGACGTCCACCTCGAGCGTCTGTTCGCCCCCGACGCGCTCGAAGGTGCGCTCCTGGAGGACGCGGAGGAGGAGGAGCTGGGTGGCGGGGCTGATCTCCCCGATTTCGTCCAGGAAGAGCGTCCCTCCCTGCGCCATCTCGAAGCGGCCCCGCTTCGTCCGCGCCGCCCCGGTGAACGCGCCCTTCTCGTGCCCGAACAGCTCGCTGTGGAGCACTCCCTCCGAATAGACGACGCAGTTCGCCTCGACGAAGGGGCCCGCCCGGCGGCTCGAACCGTCGTGAATGATCCGGGCGACGAGCCCCTTTCCCGTGCCGCTCTCGCCGCGGACGAGGACGGTCGAGTCGGTCCGCGCCACCTCGCGCAGGGTCTCGATCAGGTCCCGGATGGCGGGGGAGCT
>JBBIHW010000104.1:2568-9540 GCA_037446795.1 Acidobacteriota bacterium | reverse complement strand
CAGCGGCGGGGCCGTTCGGGCTCGAGCCGGCGGGCAGCGGCCCGGACCGCCGCGGCGATCCGCTCGGCCCGCTCGAGCCGCCGCCGGCTTCGCTCCTCCTCCTCGGCCCGTTCCCCATCCGTCGCGTCCTCGGGGAACCTCGGCGTGGCCGCCCAGCCGGGAAGCTGGCGCGTCCAGCCATCGAGGCCTCCCAGGATCCCGGCGCGACGGCTCCAGTCCTCGGCCAGCTCGCCACCTCCCGCCAGACGCTCGAGGCGGAGCGAACGGGACTGGAGCCAGTCGGCCGTCCGCGCCCGAGGGAATCCCTCCGCCGCTGCCGAGAGCAGGAGGAGGAGGTCGCGGACCCCCGGATCGCGGCGCAGCGGGACGCGCAGGGACGTCGAGCAGGGCAGGGCCTCCTCCTCGAGAATGGCTTCGAGGGCGGAAGCGTACGGGCCGAGCTCCCGCGCCACGATCGCGATCTCCTGCGGCGGTGTCCCGCCGGCCGCCGCGCGCAGCGCGGAGCGGAGCGCGATCTCGAGCTCGGCCTGCGCGCCCTGGGCATCGCGGAACGCGAAGGTCCCGGCGGGAAGGGCCTCCGGTGCGGCCTCCTCGTCGTAGAGCGCGGGAAGGCGGGAGCCCAACAGGCCTTCCTCCTGCCTCTCGAGCCGCTCCATCGGGTCGCCGCCGGCGAGAAGGTGCGCGCGGGCGTAGCCCTCGGCGTGAGCGGTCGCCCTCGCGCGCTCGCCCGCAGGAAGCAGGTACGTCACGGAACGGGCCGAGTCGAGCGCGCGCACGAGGTCGAGGTGCACCCCGATCAGCTCGTAGGCACCGTGGTGGAAGATCGCCGCACGGCAGGACGCGAAAGGTTCCACGTGGATCAGAGCCGCCCGGACGAGCCCCGCCTCGTCCACGAGACCTCCTGCTTCGAGGCGCTCCAGGCCGGCGCAATAGTCCGCGTAGATGTCGGCGACCTCCCTCTCGAGACCGGAACGCACCTCTTGTCCCAGGATCGTTGGAGCGATCCCGGCCTCTCTGAGATCCTTCATGGTCTCGAGGAGGGAGCCGACGGCGCCAGGGCGTTCGCTGGCGAAGCGGTCGAGCGCGCCTCCCCCGCGCTCCGCCAACACGCGGCGGAGGAGCTCCTCGAGCAGGACCGGGGAGGCGACCTCCGGAGCGGGCACACCCGCCTCGTCGAGAACCCGGTAGGCGAGAGCGCGGTGGACCAGAACCTCGACGCCGAGCCGCGCGCCGTGGCGCTCGGCCACGCGCCGCTCGACGTGGGAGGCGAGCCGAGAGGTCGGCACGATCACGAGGACGCGGGCGAGCGGATCGTGCCGCTGCGCCTCGGCGATCCGGTCGAGAAGTTCGGCCTCGAGAACGAAAGGATCGTGGTGGGCGAGGACCTTCACGGCGGCTCCGGCGGCCGGGAGGAGTGTACTTCGACTGGCTGCGGTCGCGCGGCGCGGCGACGACACCCGTCCGCCTCCGGGTCCTCGTCGGGAGCCCGCGACGCTTCAAACCACGACGGACGCGGCGGCCGGTGCTGCGTCCCGGCGAGCCCCGGGCCTTCGATGTCGAGATCGGTCCGCGCCACGGTGTCGCCATGGACACGATGGAGGCCATCGCATCTGTCGCAGCTCGCGATGGGCTCTTCTCGGAGCCTTCGCGACGATACCTGGGCGAACTCGCCGGCCCGCTTGCTCGGCTTTCGGGGGTTCGAGGACGCCTTCGACCGCTCGGGCGTGTGCAGGCGAAGTGTTCGGGCTGACATCCTTGCTAATCTTTCGGCCTCGTGAGAGCCGGCGGCCGATCGCTTCTCGCTGCACTCGTTCTCTTGCACCCAGCTGCTGCGCTGGCCGCCATCGAAGGGCGGGTCGTGACGCGCGCCGGGGTCCCGGTCGAGCGCGCTCGGGTCGAGGTTCTCCCCGCAGGGCCCTCGACCCTGACCGATCCCCGCGGATACTTCGCGTTTCCGGATGCCCGCCCTCCGGTGAAGCTCTCGGTGACCCATCCGCGCTTCATCGAGAAGGTGGCCGAGGTGGCGGATGGGGAGCGCGGGCTCCTGCAGATCACCCTCGACCCCAAGCTCGAGCTCTACGAGACCGTCGTGGTCACGGCCGCCCCGGGGGAAGAAGGTCTCGCTCCGGTCTCGGTCGCCGCCCGGTCCGTCCGCCCCGAGGACGCGGTGGAGCCCCCTGCGACCGTCCTGGGGCTGCTCGAGCAGATCCCCGGAGTGGCCGAGAACGGCCAGGGCGGGATCTTCCAGGTCTACTCGATCCGGGGTGTCTCGCGCTTCCGCGTCATGACCCTCGTATCGGGCATCCAGGTCACGACCGAGCGCCGCGCCGGCGTCTCCCTGTCGTTCATGGATCCCCTCCTCGTCGGTTCCGCCGAGGTCGTGCGAGGGCCGACCTCGACCTCCTACGGCTCGGGGGCCCTGGGAGGAGTGGTCCAGGTCTTCCCGCGAAAGTTCGACCGCTGGTGGGGGGCCGTCGGATACAGGAGCCAGGGCGACGAGAACTACCAGGTCGCAGGCTGGGGCCGCGACGGGCTGTCGGTCGGCGTCGCGAGGCGGCGGGCGGGAAACGGGCGGACGCCGCGAGGCCAGGAGCTCGATTCTCGCTTCGAGACCCTTTCGGCGACCCTGTCGAAGCGGTGGGAGCTCGGACAGGGCCGAGCGCTCGACCTCCTCGTGATCCCCGCGTTCGCGGAGGACATCGGCAAGGCCTCGACCGACTTCCCTGACCGGACCACGACCTATCCTCGCGAACGCCACCTGCTGGCCAGGCTCTCCCTGCGGCAGGAGCGGGGGTGGAGCGTCACGGCGTGGGCCCACCCCAACGACCTTCACACCCTGGTCGAGGGGCCGGCAGGCGACCGCAGCGATGTCCTCGACGAGGCCGTGGACTTCGGTGCCCGGGCCGAGCGGCGCTGGATTCGCAGCCCCGCCCTTTCCATCCGCGTCGGCCTCGACTATTTCGGCCGCCGCGGCGTGGACGCGACCGAGATCGAGCGGGATGCCGCGGGGAGCGTCGCGCGGCGACAGACCCTCGACGACGGACGAGAGGACGGGCCGGGCGTCTACGGCGCCGTCGAGTGGAGCCTGCCGGCGGCGACCCTCTTCGGAGGCGCCCGCTTCTGCCGGCAGCGCCAGGCCGTCGTCGGCCGGCCGAGCGCGGAGGATTCGGCGTGGAGCGGATTCGTGGGGGCGGTCGTCCCGCTGCGCCCGAGCCTCGAACTCGCCGCCAACCTCGGCACCGGCCAGCGGTTCGCGACCCTCTCGGAGCGCTTCTTCAGCGGGACGACCGGCCGCGGCGGGGTCGTCGGAAACCCCGCCCTCGGCTCGGAGGACTCCCTGAGCCTCGACGTCGGGCTCCGCTGGTACGGCTCCCGCCTTTATCTCTCCGGCTACGCCTTCCGCAACCGCATCGGCGACTACATCGAGCGGGTGGAGGTCGCCCCCGACGTCTTCAGCTTCGCCCACCTGATCTCCGGCACCATCACGGGAGCGGAGGTGGAGGGGTTCTACTGGCCCTCCGGTCATTGGCAGCTCTCCTGGGGCGGCCACCTCATGGACGGGGAGGCTGACGGCGGGGCGCCGCTCGCCGACATCCCGCCGGCCCGCTTCGAGGTCGAGACCGCCTACCAGCGGGGCCCGTGGCGGGCCGAGGCCGAGTGGGTGCATCGCTTCGAGAAGAAGGACCCGGGCAGCGGCGAGAAGCCGATCCCGGCCGCCGAGCTCGTGGCGATCTCGGTCGCCCGCAGGCTCCGTGGCGGCGTCGAGCTCTCGCTCTCCGCGTCGAACGTGCTGGACGAGCTCTACTTCGACTCCGCCGACGAGAAGGTCCCCCACGGCCCCGGGCGCTCCTTCGGGCTGAGCTTGACCTGGACGGCACGGTCGGGCGCGGCGACTTTTCCTTGACGCGCATCCGCCGAGCGGCGAGATTGCTCGGGCAGTCCGAGGCGGAACGTGTTCGAGACCGCGCGGCCCTTTCTCCTCGCCCTCGCCATCGGCCTCCTGATCGGCCTCGAGCGGGAGCGCGCGCAGGCCGACCACCCCGTCTCGGACCCTCTGGGCTCGAGGACCTTCACGCTGCTCGCGCTGCTCGGTGCCGTGGCGGCCCACGTCCAGGATGCCGCCGCCGCGCTGTCGGTCGACCTCGCCGTCTTCGCCGCCGGGATCATCCTCGCGGGCTACTTCCGCTCGAAGCTCGGACCCGAGGCGGAAGGGGTCGGGGTGACGACGGAGGTGGCCGGCATGACGACCTTCGCCCTCGGCTACCTCGCGCGGCGCGAGATGGCGCTTTCGATCATGCTCGCCGTCATCACGCTCGCCGTGCTCGCGCTCAAACCGCGCATCCACGAGTTCGCCCGGGCCGGGATCAAGCAGAAGGAGCTGTCGGCGGCCCTCGCCTTCCTCGTGATCGCCTTCGTCGTCCTGCCGCTGCTGCCGGACCGGGCAGTGGATCCGTGGGGGCTCGTCAACCCCGCCAGGCTGTGGCTCCTGCTGGTCCTGATCTCGGGGATCAGCTTCGGCGGCTACATTGCGGTGAGGCTGCTCGGGCCCGAGCGCGGGCTTGCCGTCGCCGGCTTCTCGGCGGGGCTCGTCTCCTCGACCGCGGCCTCCGTGGCCCTCGCCGAGAAGTCGCGGGGCGGCGAGGGGCTCGAAGCGTCGGCGGCGACCGGGATCGTGCTGGCCACCGTGGCCTCAGCCGCGGCCCAGCTCGTCGTCGTCGGCGTGATCAATCCGGACATGGTCGGGGCAGCGCTGCCCGTGATCGGCGGGATCGTCGTCGTCGGAGCCGTCGGCACGGCGGCGGCGCTGCGGGTCATCGGACACCGGCCCGCCTCGGCCGAGTTCGCCCTCGACAACCCCCTGAGCCTCAAAGCCTCGGCCATGTTCGCAGGGGCGCTCGCGGCGATCCTGCTCCTGTCCACGATCGTCCAGAGGGTGTTCGGCACGGCCGGAGTTCTGTCGCTCTCGGCCATCGCCGGTGCCGCCAACGTGCACGCCGTCTCCCTCGCCGTCTCGACCCTCGCAGCCGGGGGCTCCATCGGGGCGCGCGAGGCGGTGCTCGCGATCCTGCTGGCGTTCCTGGCCAACACCCTCGTGAAGCTCGGCCTCTCCGGATGGGTCGGCGGCCGACGGCTCGCCCTGGTCGTCGCGCCGCCGATGGTGGCCATGATGGCCGCGGGGGTCGCGGCGTACCTGATGGCGCCCGCTGCCCGGTAGCGCCGCCGATCCCAGGACCCGGGTATGAAGGGCGCGTCCCTCCACCATGGCGGACGCGGCGCGAGCCCCGACGACCCTCGGCAGCGTGTCTCGGTCCGTCGGGCCAGGCGCCGGCTGTTGGCAACCTTCCGGACCGATCTCTCATTCGGAGAGCCAGGCCGCCACCCGGTCCCGGGCTCCACGAGGAGCCCGCGCCGGGGGCCATGCAGGCAACCCACCGACCTGCGAGCGATCCCACCCGGCGCCGCAGGTTTCGCAATCCGTTTGCGCTCCCGGCTCCGTAGTTCCTCGTGTCCCGCAGCCGCGGGCGAGACCTCGGGCGGAAGGTGCGGCCTGCTGCCCCTCCCGCACCGACGAAAGGAGACGACACGGATGAACGGGCAGACCCCCTCCTTCCCTGCTTCGTGCTGGCGGGAGCGCTCGCGCTGCTGCCCCTGCCGGGTTCGGCCTCGAGCCACCGCGAGGCTCCGGCGATCACCGAGATGCCCAAGGTGGACGCCACCGACTTCTACATGTTCCGCAGTTACGAGCCGGGCCGCGAGACCTGCGTCACGCTCGTCGCGAATTACCTGCCGCTCCAGGATCCGTACGGTGGTCCGAACTACTCGAGGTGGACAACGACGGCGACGCCCGCGAGGACCTTGCCTTCGTCTTCCGCTTCCAGGTGCGGCGCCGGGACGTCGCCCTCGAGATCGGTCCGGAGGGAGCGAGGAAGACCGTGGCCATTCCCCTCGTCCAGGCGGGCCAGGTCGGCGCGGGCGACACGAGCAACCTGAACGTACTCGAAACCTTCACCCTGTCGCTCGTGCGCCGATCGGGCCTGTCGCGCACGATCCAGCCAGTCGTCCACGCCGACACCGGCGAGCGCGTCTTCGCGAAGCCCGTGGACCGGATCGGGGACAAGACGATCCCCGACTACGAGACGTACGCCCGCGAGCACATCTTCCCGGTCCGCGTCCCAGGCTGCGCGGGCGAGGGAAGGGTGTTCGTCGGGCAGAGGAAGGACCCCTTCGTCGTGAACCTCGGCGAGACGTTCGACCTGGTCAACTACGCCGACCCCCTGGGCCCGCGCGACGCCGAGCAGGACTCCCTCGCCGGCAAGAACGTCACCTCCCTCGTCCTCGAGGTGCCGATTTCCTGCCTCCTGTCCGGCGCCGGGCCGGTGATCGGGGCGTGGACGACGGCGAGCCTCCCGCGAGGCCGGAACGCCGCCAGCGCTCGCAGCTCGGATCCGCGGGCGCTGTCGCTGCGCTCGGGAGCCGCGCCGGCGGATGCCCCGCTGGCCGGGGAGGCGGGCTTCGTTCAGGTCTCGAGGCTCGGCATGCCGCTCGTGAACGAGCTCGTGATCGGCCTCAAGGACAAGGACCGCTTCAACGGGAGCCAGCCCGCCCATGACGCCCAGTTCCTCGACTACGTGACCCATCCCACCCTCCCCGCGCTGCTCGAGATCCTGTTCGGCGGCGCCGGCGTGCGGGCCCCGACGCTCTTCCCGCGCGCCGACCTGGTGGCGGCGTTTCTCACCGGCGTCGAGGGGCTCAACAGGACCCGGACCCTGGCGGAGATGGTCCGCCTGAACACGAGCATCCCTCCCGTGCGCGCGGCGCAGCAGAAGAGCCTCGGCGTTCTCGAGGGCGATCTCGCGGGCTTTCCGAACGGCCGCCGCCCGGGAGACGACGTGGTGGACATCGAGTTGCGGGTCGCGATACCCCGGCGAAGGCCGGTGACGAGGCAGGAGACGTCACCCCGGCGAAAGCCGG
>JBBIHW010000104.1:0-2468 GCA_037446795.1 Acidobacteriota bacterium | reverse complement strand
GCCGGTGACGAGGCAGGAGACGTCACCCCGGCGAAAGCCGGGGTCCAGGAAGGGGGCGACTGGATTCCGGCTGCCGCCGGAATGACGAGGCAGGAGACGTCCGGGTTAGACTCGGGGCGCGGGTGCCGCCTGCGGGCGCTCGCGCTCCGTCGCCTTTCGAGAAGAGGGGTCCGCCGATGTCGCCGATCGCCTGCCGCATGGCCGCCCTGCTCGCCTTCCCCGCCGCGGCTCTGGCCGCGCTCGCCCCGCCCGCCCTCGCCCACGACTTCTGGATCGAGCCGTCGGCCTACCGGGCCGACCCCGGGGGCGCGCTGGCGGTGCGCCTGCGCGTGGGGGAGAGATTCGAGGGCGAGCCCGTCCCGCGAAACCCAGAGCGGATCGAGAAGCTCGTCCTCGTCGGCCCGGGCGGCGAGCTTCCCGTGGAAGGCGTGGACGGGGAGGATCCCGCGGGCTACGTCCGGCCCGCGACGGCCGGGATCCACGTCCTCGTCTACCGCAGCCGGCGCGCCTCGATCGAGCTGGCTCCGGACCCGTTCGCGGCCTATCTCCGGGAGGAGGGCCTGGACGGCATCCTCGCCCTCCGCAAGAAGCGCGGCGAGAGCGACAAGCCCGCGCGCGAGGTCTACTCGCGCTGCGCCAAGGCGCTCGTCGCGGTCGGCGACGCGGCGGGCGCGGGCGGCTACGACCGGCTCGTGGGCCTCCCGCTCGAGCTGGTCCCGGAGGCGAACCCGTTCACCCTGCGCAGGAAGGACAAGCTCCCCGTGCGCCTGCTCCTCGACGGGAAGCCGCTCGAGGGGGCGCTCGTCGTCGCCATGGACCGAGGCAAGCCGCAGCGGAAGGTGGAGGCGAGGACCGACCCCGACGGCCGCGCCCGGCTCGCCCTTCGCCATCCGGGCGTGTGGCTCGTCAAGGCGGTCCACATGTTCCGCGCGCCGGAGGGCGTGGACGCGGACTGGGAGAGCCTCTGGGCCTCTCTCACCTTCGAGACCGGGCGGTAGGAACCGGCGCGCGTGCGTCTGCCGCTGCACGCGAAGATGCTCGCGGGCGCGGGTGCGGGGGCCGGTCTGGGGGTCCTCTTCTTCCTCCTTCTCGGCGGCGATCCGCGCCTCGACGGCTTCATCCGTTACGTGAGCCAGCCGATCGGGCAGGTCTTCCTGCGGCTGCTCTTCATGCTCGTCGTCCCCCTGATCGTTTCGGCCCTCGCCTTGGGCGTGGCGGGGCTCGGCGACCTGCGCCGGCTCGGTCGGATCGGCCTGAAGACGCTCGCCTACACCGTGACGGTCTCCTCGATCGCGGTCCTCCTCGGGGTCGCGCTCGTGAACACGCTGAGGCCCGGCGAGGGGATGCCGGAGGAGACCCGGCAGCGCCTGCTCGAAGGGGCGGCCGAGCGGGCGTCGGGCCTCGCTGCGGCCAGGGCGCCGCGAAGCGGCATGGAGCTGCTGCTCGAGATCGTCCCGAGCAACCCGATCCGCGCCGCCGCCGAGGGGGACATGCTCGCGGTCATGTTCTTCTCGCTCATGCTCGGCGTCGGGCTGTCGCTCACCCGCGCACCCGCGGCCCGGAGGCTCGAGGAGGCGATGGAGGGGCTCTACGAGGTCACGATGCGCCTTATCGGGATCGTGATCCGGATGGCCCCGGTCGGCGTGGCGGCGCTGCTCTTCACGCTCACGGCCGAGCTCGGCTACGACGTGCTCGTCCAGCTCGCGCGGTACGTCGGCGTCGTGCTGCTCGCCCTCGCGCTCCACCAGGTCGTGGTCTACTCCCTCGCCGTGAAGCTCCTCGGCGGGATGAGCCCCCTGCGGTTCTTCCGGGGGGTGGAGGAGGCGATGCTCACCGCCTTCTCGACCGCCTCGAGCAACGCCACGCTGCCGACGGCGCTCAAGGTGGCCGAGGAGAATCTGAAGCTTCCCCCGAACGTCAGCCGGTTCGTCCTGACGCTCGGCTCGACGGCGAACCAGAACGGGACGGCGCTGTTCGAAGGCGTGACGGTGCTGTTCCTCGCCCAGTTCTACGGGGTCGAGCTGGGGCTCGCGAGCCAGGTCGTCGTGGTCGCAATCTCGATCCTGGGCGGGATCGGGACGGCGGGAGTGCCCGCGGGGTCCATCCCCGTGGTCGCGATGATCCTCGGCCAGGTAGGCGTGCCGGTCGAGGGAATCGGGCTCATCCTCGGCGTGGACCGCTTCCTCGACATGTGCCGGACCACGCTGAACGTGACGGGCGACCTCGCGGCCGCGGTGGTCGTGGCGCGCGGGGAGCCGCAGCCCACAGCCGCTCGGCCGGCGAGCTGACGACCCTCAGAACCGCGCGGGGGCGAGGAGCTCTCGGCAGAGGGCGAGGCCCCGCCGGGCGCGCTCGCCGGGCCCGGGCCGCGACGCGAGCGCCTCGTAGAGCGGGAGGCTGAGCTCGGCCTCGCCGAAGAAGAGGTAGAGGTCGGCGAGCCGGAGCGCGATCTCGGGCTCGCCGGGGAA
>JBBIHW010000103.1:0-9547 GCA_037446795.1 Acidobacteriota bacterium | reverse complement strand
AAGACAAGCCGACGACCGTGCGCGTCGCCGACGTCGCGCCGGGCGAGCTGGCCGAGATCGACTTCGGTCGGCTTGGTCTGATCCGGGATGGGCTGTTCGAGCGTCGGCGGATGCTCCATGCCCTGATCGTCACGCTCGTCTACAGCCGCCACCAGTACGTCCACCTGACCCATTCCCAGAAGCTGGAGGACTTGCTCGGAGGTCTCGAGGACGCCTGGGAGTTCTTCGGTGGCGTCACCGCACGAGTCGTCGTCGATAAACTGCGCGCGGCGATCGCGAAGGCCGATCGCTACGATCCGATCTTCTCGCGCCTCTTCGAGGAGTACAGCCGTCACCGTGGGTTCGTCATCGATCCCGCCCCGCCGGCCATGGCCACGGGCAAGCCACATGTCGAGCGCCAAGTGCCCTACGTCCGGGAAAGCTTCTTCCGCGGCGAGAGCTTCCTCGGACGCGACCATGCTCAGCGCGAGGTGATCCGCTGGTGCCTGCACAAGGCCGGACAACGCATCCATGGCACGACCCGCAAGCGCCCGCTCGAGGTCTTCGAGACCGTGGAGAAGGCCGCCCTCAAGCCCCTCCTCGGCGAGCGGTTCGATCCGCCGCGCTGGGGCCGAGTCAAGGTCCATCCCGACCACCACATCCGTTTCGGCTATGCCCTCTACTCCGTCCCCGACCGCTACGTGCGCAAGGAGGTCGACGTCCGCAGCGACAGCCGGATCGTCCGCATCTACTACGCCGGCGCATTGATCAAGACCCACGCGACCCAGCCGCCCGGAGGCCGCAGCACGGACTACGCCGACTACCCCAAGGAGAAGACCGCCTACGCCATGCGGGACCCCCACGACATGATCCAGCTGGCCCAGCGGCGCGGGCCCCACCTCGGCGCCTTCATGGCTCGCCTGCTCGAGGGCGACTTCCCCTGGGCCAGGCTGCGCCAGGCGCAGAAGCTGATCCGCCTCGCCGACAAGTACGGGGCCCCGGCCCTGGACGCCGCCTGCCGTCGCGCCCTGGGCTTCGAGCTGGTCAACGTCCACCGCGTCGAGCAGATCGTCCTGCGCGGGCTCGATCGCGACGGCGAGGACACCCCCACGGCACCCTCGCCGGACAAGCTGATCCAAGGCTCCCTGCGCTTCCTGCGCCAGTCCGACAGTTTCACCCACAAACCAAGCGAACAGGAGGATCCCGATGGAGATCAGTAGCTCGCTGAAAACCGTGCTGAAGCGTCTGAGGCTTTCGCCGGTCCTGCACACCCTGCCCGACCGGCTGGCCTACGCCGGAAAAACGAAGCTCGCCCATGCCGACTTCCTGGAACTCGTCCTGCAAGACGAGATCGACCGGCGCGAGCACAAGAGCCTCCAACTCCGCATCGAGAAGGCCGGCTTCACCGAGCAGCGCACCCTTGAGAACTTCGACTGGGATGCGCCGGTGACCTTCGATCGCGACCGCGTCCGCGACCTGTTCGGCCTCGGCTTCCTCGACCGCCACGAAGACGTGATCTTCATGGGACCGGTCGGCGTGGGCAAGAGCCACCTGGCCGAGGCCCTGGGCCACGCGGCGTGCCGCGCCGGCAAGCACGTGCTGTGCTGTCGTGCCGACGAGCTGTTCAAGGAGCTCCTCCAGGCCCGAGCCGATCACACCACCGGCAAGATCCTGCGTCGCTACCTCGCACCGCACCTGTTGATCATCGACGATTTCGCCCTGCGACGACTCGACGCCCGGCAATCCAGCGACATCTACGAGGTGATCATCGAACGGCACAAGCGTGCCTCGACCATCTTCACCAGCAACCGCACCGTGGAGGAGTGGATCCCGCTGTTCGACGACCCGATGCTGGCCCAGAGCGCCCTGGACCGCTTGGCCCACAACGCCCACCAGGTCGTCATCGAGGGCGACAGCTACCGCAAACCTCAAGCGCCGGGCGCTGTCCATCGAAGCCGCGTCGCGATGACAGAGGACGCCTTCAACAGGAAACCGAAGACGCGATAGGAGACCAGAAGGGTGAGACGGACCCTCAGACGCCCTGTGGAAGCTGCCGGTCCTGTGGACGGCCTGGCGGCCCCGCGGTCACTCCCGTCACCGAGCGCGGCCGCCCACAGGACCTTGGAAATCCCTGCGGGATTTCCACAGCTCCCACAGGGCCGACGGCTACACTCTCGCCCACCGATGTGAGAAAATCTGGATTGGCCTCGGGACCCCGGGGTCCATGGTTGTGAAAACGCCGGGGTCCATGATCCTGAAAAGTCACACGGGGGGCTCGTCGACAGGGGACGCGTCTGGCACCGAAACGGGGGGTACCCAGGCATCGTCCGACGTGGCGATCGTCGGTCCTGGAGCGAGGGCGAGGTACCGGCGGAGCGCCTCGTCCAGGTCCTGCGGCGAGGAAGACGAGCGTGTTGCGGAACAGGCGCGGGCTCGCGGCCTCCTTGCCGTAGGCGTCCTCGACGCCCAGCACCACCAGACGCGCGTCGAGGTCGTCCGGCACATCGGCGTCGCTCTCCGGCAAGGGGTGGATGCGCTCGAAGCCGCCGGCCTGCCGCAGGTCGGCCCGAAGCCGGCGGCCGAGCCACGCCGCGCGCCCGGCTCGGACTCGTAGGCCGAGGAAGGCCCCTGCTGGAGCAGGGCGCAGGGCTTCCTCCTTCGGCCGTGCCGGGTCGGCCCCGCCCGCGGAGCGCCGCCAGGACGCTCCGAGCTCCCGCGTCGGGGAAGCCGAGGCCGAGATGCCTTCACGAGAGGGGCCACCCCTCTGGAAGGGACTCGCCGGGGAGGAGGGGGGGTCTGTCCCGCGCGACGGCGACGTCTCACCTCCGCGGGCTCGCCTCGCGCCTCGGGACCTTCGCGCCCCGCCTCGGCCCGCGTGCGGGCACAGCGGCCGTGGGGCGCCCCTCCCGGATAAGCCCGATGATCGTCTGCATCGTCGTGGTGTCGTCGTCGAAGCCGCCGTGGGTCGTGCTGGACGTGTCGGGCCCCGGCGCCGTCCAGACGTGGGCGTTGGGCAGCCGTGCGACCTCGCTCGTCTTGTGCCACCTCTCCATCCCGAGGATCGGGACGCGCCGGCCCCGCTCGAAGGACTGCGAGACGAGGTAGAGCAGCGATCGGCCGTAGCCGAGGATCGGCCGACACGTGGGATCCTGCTGCTCGGCCGAGTCGGTCAAGTGGTACTGGTGGTATTGCCGCACGGCGCGCCTCCTGACGTGCGGCGCCACGAGCCGGTCGAAGGCGTCCACGCGCACGGCCGGCGCCATGAAGTGGACCGTCTCGAACGTCCATCCGGCCCCGGCCATGCGGTCCACCAGGTAGCTGTGAACGATGGATCCGGCGGAGTGGCCGATGAGGTGGAGCCTCGCCCTGCCGAGCTCCCTCGACCGCCTCGCGCACTCGTAGAGGATGCGCGCGCCCGTGCGCGCGGCGCCACGGGGGCTTCCGGCGCTGATCGCCTCCGCGTTCTGCTTCATCTCGTCCCAGATCCTCGAGCCCGCGGGCGCGAGCAGCCGCTCGAGCCGCTCGTTCCACCAGCGCTCGAGCTGGTCGCGAAGGCCGCCGGCGGGGCGGGGCAGGCCCGAGACCAGGTCTGCGAGCCGGTTCTTCAGGGTGGACCAGAGATCGGTCTCCCACATGAAGAAAATGGGGAAGATGCGGTTCTCGTAGAGCGCCGGGATCCACCGGCTCGCCGTGGTCGCTGCGCTTTCCTCGCTGGTGAGGCCGCCGTGCGCGTAAATGGCCACGTCCATGGGATCCGCGGGGCGGAGCCCCCAGCGCCGCCTCGCCTCGGCAGCGTGGATCGTGACGAGGGCCTCCACGTCCTCGCGCCGCGTTCGGAACTCGCCGCCCGTCGAGAGCTCGCCGTTGTTGCCCATGTCAACGATGAACGGGGAGATCTCGCGGTTCCGCAAGACGAGATCCGAGGCCAGCGTCACCGAGCTCGCCGTGCCGCGAAGGGAGACCGCGCGGGAGATCTCCTCGTGCTGGCGCGTGACGACCCCGAGCTGGGCGACCCAGCAGTCCATGGCGTTGGCGATCCAGTCCTCGTAGGCGAGGACGGCGCGACCGCCGGTCCCCCACCGGGCCCCCCAGGAGTTCTGGACGAGGAAACCGTGCTCGTCGTAGCCGACGATCGCGAAGGCGTGGCCCCCGTCGTCCGGATGCGCCTTCCGAGCGGGGATCCTCCACGTCGTCCCGTCGCCGCCCTTCGCCTCGAACCCCTCGTCCCAGCCCCGATGGCAGTAAGCGCTCGCGTAGAGCACGCCCACCTCGTTGAGCGCGACGTGCATGTCCGTGACGGAGCGCGTGTCCACCCGGTAGTAGGCGCCGAGCGGCCTCCTCACGGCGTCCTGCCACCAGTCGCGTCTCGGGTCTCTCGCCGGCTCGGGCATCCTGTCCGTTCTCCACAGCCTCTCGGCGCACACGCCGTGCTTGTACCAGCCCTTCATGGCGCCTCGAAGGCTCGAGCCCGAGTCCTCCTCCGCGGGTCCCGGGAACTCGTCGTAGCGGCGCGCCATGGAGTAGAGCATGAAGGGGGAGACGGGTGTCTCCTTGCGGCGCCCCGCGCGGCGCAGCAGGTAGTTGATGACGCTCGCGAGCGCGAATCCCGTGCACGCGTTCGTCTCGCGCTGGTTGAGCACGGGGATCGAAATGGGGGGCTCGAGGCGTCTCGCCGGCGGATCGCTCACCGCCGGCATGTAGGGCCTGTCGCGCAGGTCGAGCTTGTCCGGAACCACGCTGCGCTTGAACTCGAAGCGATTCCTCGCCGCCGCTCGCCGGGCCATGGGAGCCTCCCGTCCCCGAGGGATCCTCCGATCCACCCGCTGTCTTCGGTCCGCGGCGAGCAGCCCTTCCGTGCGGGCTCCGCCGGGACCGATCGGACGGGGCAGCCTACCCCGCTGTCGGGACCCGGGCAAAGCATCCGCCGGGCAGGATCCACCTCGATCGGGGCGTTCCGGTTCGCGGTCCCGCGCACGGTCCGTGGCCGGCGGGCCGCGAGAGACCTGCGCCCTCGGGCGTCGGGACGTGGGCGATCGTTGCGGTGGTGGACGAACGGCACGAGCAGGTCTCTCGCGCTTCCGGGGCGTTCCGGAGAGACGGTTCGGCCGCGATCTTCGCCCTTCGGCTCGCACGCGCGCGAGGAAGCGAGACCCGAGAGCGATCTCCGGACGCACGACGCAATGGCCGCGACTCGCCGAGGAAGGAGCGGAAGAGAGAAGCCTCGCATCCGGGAGTGACTCGTCGTCGAAGCGCCCTCCTTCGTCCGTCGCCCAGGGGCCCCTCGAAGGATCCTGGACCAGAGAACCCGTGACCCCTCTCGAACACGAGGGAGTCGGCAGGTGGCCGCTCCGCATCAGTGCCAAGTTCCGAAGTTCACTTTGGCAACCGTCGAGAATCGGTCTCGCACCGGAATCGGCCCGCCTCGGACGCTGCGCGTCGGAGGGTACGGCTCCCGGGGTGGGTCTCGTTCCGCCGCTTGGCGTTCTCGGGCGCGGGACGCGAGGCGACCGACCTCGCGGCCGTGCCGCGGCCGCGCGGCGACAGGCGGCGTCGCGTCACGGTGCGTCCGGGGCTTGCCGGGATGCGAGCGCGCCCCGCGCCGCTCGAGGGGCTTCGTGCCTGGCGCCTGGCCGGGGCAGGCCGCCTACGATCCGCCGCTTTCGGTGCCGCCCAGCCGCACGCTGTCGGCGGTCGCGACCTCGGGACCGGAGTGGGGACAGGCCTCGCTCGCTGAAACGGGGTCGGCCGGAAAGTCCTCGAACGATACGGTGGAGCGATCCCGGCTCCGATGCCGCCGGTCGCGGCAGGCCGAGGGCTGCGCGGGACCCCGACCGGACGGGTCCGGCGAGCCCACCGCGGTCACGCCCTGACCCGCCCGGGCGCGAGTCGCCTCAGGCCGAACCGGCCGGCTCGTAGTCGAGCCACGAGGCGAGCCACCTCTCGGCCTCGGCGACGGGAATCCCCTTGCGCGACGCGTAGTGCACGACCTGGTCGCGCCCGATCTTGCCGACGCTGAAGTACCGCGCCTCGGGGTGGGCGAGATAGATCCCGCTGACCGATGCCGCCGGCGTCATGGCGTAGGTCTCCGTGAGCCGGATCCCGGCCGACCGCTCGGCGTCGAGGAGCCGGAAGATGGTCTCCTTCTCCGTGTGATCCGGGCAGGCGGGGTATCCGGCCGCCGGGCGGATCCCGCGGTACCGCTCGGCGATCAGGTCCTCGATCGTGAGCTGCTCGCCGCGGCCGTAGCCCCAGTCCCGCCGCGCCCGCTCGTGCAACAGCTCGGCGAACGCCTCGGCGAGCCGGTCGGCGAGCACTTTCGCGAGGATCGCGCGGTAGTCGTCGTGGTCGCGCTCGAAGCGCGCGACGAGGTCCTCGAGGCCGATCCCCGCGGTCACCGCGAAGGCTCCGATGTAGTCGGCGAGGCCGGTCTCGAGCGGGGCGAGGAAGTCCGCGAGGGCGAGAAGGGGCTTGCCGTCCGCCTTCTCGTGCTGCTGCCGCAGGGTGTGCAGGCGCCCGAGTTCCCGCGTTCGCTCCTCGTCCGAGAACACGACGATGTCGTCGCCCACGCTCGCGGCCGCGAAAAACCCGTAGACCCCGTTGGCCGTGAGGAGCCGTCCGCGGACGATCTCGTCGAGAAGGCGCCGCCCCGCCTCGAACAGCTCGCGCGCCGCCCCGCCCCACTGCGGGTGGTCGAGGATCGAGGGGTAGGTCCCCTTGAGCTCCCAGGCGTGGAACAGCGGCGACCAGTCCACGTAGGGGACGATCTCCTCGAGCGGGACGCTGTGCAGCGCACGGACGCCGAGAAAGGCGGGACGCGGCCGGTCCACTCGGGGCCAGTCGAACCTGGGCCTCCGCGACACGGCTTCCTCGTAGGAGAGAAGCGGCACCCTCTCGCGACCCTCAAAGGCCTCTCGGATCGAGAGCTGCTCCCGACGGGCCGCCTCGACGAAGGCGTCGCGCAGGCGAGGATTGAGGAGGCTTCCGACCACCTCGACCGCCCGCGAGGCGTCGAGCACGTGAACCGTCGGCCCGCTGTACTGGGGCGCGATGCGCACCGCGGTGTGCTTCTTGCTGGTCGTGGCGCCGCCGATCAGGAGCGGAAGCCTCAGCCCCTCCCGCTCGAGCTCCTTCGCCACGTGCACCATCTCGTCCAGCGACGGCGTGATCAGCCCCGACAGCCCCACGGCGTCCACCGGGCGCACGCGGATCTCCCCGAGGATCCGCTCCGACGGCACCATGACGCCCAGGTCGCGGACCTCGTAGTCGTTGCAGGCGAGGACCACGCCCACGATGTTCTTGCCGATGTCGTGCACGTCGCCCCTGACGGTTGCCAGGAGGATCCTGCCCTGCGGCTCGCGCGCCCGTCCGGTCCGCCGGCGCTCCTCCTCCAGGCGGGGCTCGAGATAGGCCACTGCCTTCTTCATGACGCGGGCGGATTTCACGACCTGGGGCAGGAACATCTTTCCCGAGCCGAACAGCTCGCCGACGACGTTCATGCCGGCCATGAGGGGGCCCTCGATCACCTGGAGGGGACGCGCGTACTTCCCGAGCGCCTCCTCCAGGTCTTCCTCGAGGTGATCGGTGACCCCGTGGACGAGGGCGTGGGCGAGGCGCTCCTCGATCGTCCCGCGCCGCCAGGCCTCCTCCTCCCCGCCGCTCCTCGCCTCCTGCCGCACGGTCTCGGCGAAGGCGAGGAGCCGCTCGGTGGCGTCGGGACGCCGGTTCAGCAGGAGGTCCTCGACGCGCTCCAGGAGGTCCTTCGGGATCTCGTCGTAGACGGCCAGCTGGCCGGCGTTGACGATTCCCATGTCCATGCCGGCCCGGATCGCGTGCTAGAGGAAGGCGGCGTGCATCGCCTCCCGCACGGGCTCGTTCCCGCGGAAGGCGAACGAGACGTTGCTGACCCCCCCCGACACCTTCGCCTCGGGGAAGCGGCGCTTGAGCTCGCGGGTCGCTTCGAGGAACGCAACGGCGTAGTCCGCGTGCTCCTCGATCCCGGTACCGACCGTGAGGATGTTGGGATCGAAGACGACGTCGCTCGGCGGGAAGCCCACCTCCTCGGTCAGGATCCGGTGGGCGCGGGAGAGGATCTCGACCTTGCGCTCGGCGCTCGTCGCCTGGCCTCGCTCGTCGAAGGCCATGACCACGACCGCGGCCCCGAGACGGCGCACGATTCGCGCCTGCCTGCGGAACTCCTCTTCTCCCTCCTTGAGGCTCAGGGAGTTGGCGATGCCCTTTCCCTGGAGGCACTTCAGTCCAGCCTCGAGGACCGAGAAGCGGGAGCTGTCCACCATGATGGGCAGGCGCGCGATCTCGGGCTCGCTGCCGATCCAACCGAGGAAGGTCGTCATCGCGCGCTCGGAGTCGAGCAGCGCCTCGTCCATGTTGACGTCGAGGATGTTCGCCCCGCCCGCGACCTGGTCCCGCGCGACCCGCAGCGCCCCCTCGTAATCGCCCGCCCGCACGAGCCGGGCGAAGCGGCGCGAACCGGTGACGTTGGTGCGCTCGCCGATCACGATGAAGTTCGAGTCGGGGCGGATGACGAGAGGCTCGAGCCCGGACAGGCGCGTGTAACGGGGGGGCCGGGGCGGCCGCCGAGGGGGGAGGTCGCGGACGACCTCGGCGATGGCGCGGATGTGCTCGGGCGTCGTCCCGCAGCAGCCCCCGGCGATGTTCAGGAAGCCCTCCCGGGCGAACTCCCGCAGGACCGCTGCCATGCTGTCCGGGGTCTCGTCGTAGCCGCCGAGCTCGTTGGGGAGCCCGGCGTTCGGGTAGCAGACGACGTGGACCGGGCAGACGCGGGACAGCTCCTCGATGTGGGGCCGCATCTGCCTCGGGCCGAGCGCGCAGTTGAGGCCGGCCGCGAGCAGCGGGGCGTGGGAGATCGAGATCCACGCCGCCTCGACCGTCTGCCCCGAGAGCGTCCGGCCGCTCGCGTCCACGATCGTGAAGGAGGCGATCACGGGGACCCTGGAGCCGCGCTCCTCGAAGACCTGCTCGATGGCGAACAGCGCGGCCTTGAGGTTGAGCGTGTCGAAGGCCGTCTCGGGCAGCAGGAGGTCCACGCCGCCGTCGAGGAGCCCGCGGATCTGCTCCGAGTAGGCCGCGACCAGCTCGTCGAAGCTCACCGCACGCCGTGCGGGATCCGACACCTCGGGCGGCAGGGACGCGGTCCGGTTCGTCGGGCCGATCGAGCCGGCAACGAAGCGGGCCCGCGCCGGCGCCCGGCGGGAGAAGTCGCGGGCCGCGCGCGCCGCGATCTCGGCGGCTGCGCGATTGATGGCGTAGACGTGGCTCTCGAGGCCGTAGTCGGCGAGCGAGATCGCGTTCGCGTTGAAGCTGTTGGTCTCGATGATGTCGGCGCCGGCGGCGAGGTAGCGGCGGTGGATCTCCTCGATGACGTCCGGGCGGGTGAGCGACAGGAGGTCGTTGGCGCCCTTGAGGTCGCGGGGGTGATCGCGGAAGAGCCGGCCCCGGAAGTCTTCCTCGCCGAGACGAAAGGCCTGGATCTCGGTCCCCATCGCCCCGTCGAGGACGAGGGTGCGTTAGGACAGCAGTCGCTCGAGCG
>JBBIHW010000102.1:0-9613 GCA_037446795.1 Acidobacteriota bacterium | reverse complement strand
GGTCCGCGACCGCGTGGTGCTCTTCGGCGATGCGCCGGATCCGGAAGACGTGACCGGGGAGTTCGACGGGGGTCAGTGGATCGCGCGGTCCACCCCCTTCCACCCTCTGCCTCGCCACGGGCCTGGCGGCCTCGAGCGCGACAGATCCCGACCTGCCGGTCGCGGGAGGTGGATTCTGGTACCTGGTGCGGGGTCGCAACGTCTGCGGTGCCGGCACCTACGGGTACCGCTCGGACGGCGTAAAGCGCGGCAGTGCTGCCTGCCCCTGAGAGGGGAAAGCTCGCGGGCTGAGGGCCCGCGCGGCCGATGACCGGCGGCTTGGCCTCGGGGGTCGCCGAGAAGGGGCCCCGGAGGCGGGCGGCTCGCGCGCCCTCTCGTCCGACCTGGCGAGGCGCCTCGCAACCGCTGGCCGGCCGATCGAGCAGAGGGCGGCGAGGCCCACGTCGCTCCGTTCCAGCGACCTGTCGCTGCGGGCCGCCCCGAGGTCCGTTTGCCCCGTTCGATCCCCTACGCGCGCCCTCGTCTCGGCGCCATGTTCGCCGTCTCGATCTTGCTGGCAGCGGCCGGCGCCCTTCTGAGCGCCGTGCTGTCCGCGGTGGGGCCGCTCGCGAACAAACTGTTCGGGTTCGCGCTCCCGGTCGCCAGCGAGGCGTCCGCACGGGCGACCTTCGACAATCTCGAAAAGGCCCCCGCGCTGCTGCCGCTTCCCGAGCCCCGCCGCCGCCGGCGTGCGCCTCGTCGCGCGCATCACCGAGGGCTTTTTCGGACACGGCGAGCATGGATAATGCGTTCAAGCGCCACCTTGGACCCCGCGCTCGATGCGGACCTCGAGCCGTCTCGGCAACGGGGTGGCGCTCGACAGGCGGTTTCCGGATCCTCCCGCGGGCCGTGGTCCGCGGCGACAGGAAGGAAGCCGCGGACCGCGTGGCCGAGCAGCCGAGTCGGACCACCGTTGCCGATCCGTAACCCCGGCCCCGGCGCGGCCGGTTGACCCGCTGCAACCCGAGCACGACCGTACACACGCATGCCGCGCCCGCGTCGAGTCCCGGGCCGTGGCGCGCGCATCGGGAGGAGGACGTTCCGATGAAGGCGAGACACGGGCGCCTCGCAGCGACCCTCGGCATCGCGTTGCTCGCATCCTGGGGGCCCGCAGCCGCGGAGACCTTCAGCGGCGAGGCCTTCTTGCGCCTCGATGACCGGGGGCAAGTGGTGATCGTGCTGGACAGCGCGCCAGCGGACGGCCGGACGGACCACGTGTTCGTCTTCGCCCCGGAGACACCCATCGCGGGCGGCTTCGAGTCCCGCACGATCCCCGTCTCGATCGCCTACGAGGCCGCGGAGGATCAGGCCCAGATGACCGTGCACGGAGTCAGCTCGCCGCTGTTCTTCCAGTTCTCGGTCAACAGGAGCGCCGTCGAGGACTACGTCTCCCTGACCGCCGACGGTGCCGTCCTCGTCAAGCAGGGTGTCGCTCTCGCGCGGCGGTCCCGCCCGCAGCGGGCGGATCCGTCGTGGGATGTCCTGCCGCACAGGTTCGACACGGATGCCATGGCGGTGGTCAGCGTCCCCGGGACCGGTCCCGTGACCATTGACCCCGATGTCATCAGCTGCGGACCGAACGGAGCGGTCACGAACGACACGGACTGCACCAAGGGAGGAGTGGGAGCGACCAGTTGCTCGGCCGCCTGCCCCATCGGGATCTGGAAAGGCGAGGAAGCCACCGTGATTTGCAAGAACGGATACTACGCGTGCTGCTACTGTTTCCTCGGCGTCTCGATCGCGAAGTGCCGGCCCGACAAGTGCGGCGATTGACTCTCGAACAGCCTGACCCCGGTAGCGCCCGTCTGACGACGGTCGCGGGGCGTGGCGGGTCCGAAGTCCCGGGCTGCCTCGTGGGCGCGCCACGCTCCGCCCCGCGGCTCGGCGCTCCGAGCCCGGCTCGCCGAGAACGCGGAAAGATCCTTCCGCTGTATCCTTCGGGGGATGGTCGTCCTCCCCCACCCGCACGTCGTCCTGGCAGGCACCAGCGAAACGCTCCGCGTCGGCAAGGTCCTCGCCGCGGGCCGGAACTACTCCCACCACATCGCCGAGATGTACGGCGTCGCCGAGCTGCCTCTGGTGCTCTTCGCGAAGCTTCCGACCGCGATCGTGCACGACGGCGCGACGGTACGGCTGCCGCGGGGTCTCGGCGCCGTGCACCACGAGGTCGAGCTCGTCGCGGTCCTCGGCGACCGCGGACGCCGCATCCCGCAGGCGCGCGCCCTCGACCATGTCCTCGGCTTCGCAGTCGGGATTGACCTCACGCTGCGTGACGTACAGAGCGAGGCGCGCAGGCGCGGCGAGCCCTGGACGCTCGCCAAGGGCTTCGACGGGGCGGCCCCGGTGTCCGCCGTGGCCTTGCGAGACACGGTGGGGGATGGATCCGGGCTCGCGATCCACCTGGACGTGAACGGGAGGAGGCGGCAGCAAGGGAACACCTCGGACATGGTCCACACGGTGGCGGAGCTCGTCGCCCACGCCTCCCGGTGGATCACGCTCGAGCAGGGCGACCTCATCTTCACCGGGACGCCTTCTGGCGTCGGGCCCGTCCTGCCGGGAGACGTCCTCGTGGCGGCGATCGAGAGGGTCGGGACGCTCACGGTGCGGTTCGAGCAAGACCCCGAGGACTGACCTCGATGCCGGCGGTCCCGGCGGCGCTCCTCGTCCACTTGCGGCTCCCTTTTCAGCTGGCGCTGTCCGTCGTCTTCCTCTGGGGCGTGTTCGTGTCGAGGGGGGGATTCGACGCGGGCACGCTCGCCGCCTGGCTCGCCTTCGCCATCGGGCTGTCCGGAGGCGCGACGGCGTTCAACTCGTACTTCGACCGGGACACGGGCCCGGTGAGCGGTCTGCGGCGTCCCCCGCCGGTCCCTCGCGCGCTGCTGCCGTTCTCGATCGCGGTCGAGGCGGCCGGACTGATCCTGGCCGCGGCGGTGGATCTGGGGCTCGGCGCGCTCTACCTGGCCGCCGCCCTGCTCCTCGACGCCTACTCCCACCCGGCGGTGCGGCTGAAGCGCCGGCCGTTGCTTTCGATCGCCGCGGTGGCGACAGGCTCCGGCGCGCTGGTGGCGCTCGCCGGGTCCGTCGCCGCGAGCGGAAGCCTCCGCGAGGCGAGCGCGGGACACACGCTCGCGGGGGCTCTCGCAGCCGCCCTCGTCATCGGCGGTTTCTACCCTCTGACGCAGCTCGGACAAGAGCGGGAGGACCGGGCCCGCGCGGACAGGACCTTCGCGGTCGTCTATGGCCGGGAGGCCGCCTTCAGGTGGGCCTTCGCCGCCATCGGTCTCGCCGGCGCGATCGGGGTGATCCAGACCGTCCAGCTCGCGGGCTGGGCCTGCGGCTCCGGCCTCGCGCTGGCCTACGGCGCGCTCGCCTTCGAGGCCGCGCGCTGGCGGCGCGATCCCCTGCGCGACGGCACGGCCACGGGGGACACCCTCGCGTACGGTCTCGCCGCTGTCCACCTGGCGGTCATCCTCTACGGGACCGCCACGGCGACCTGCGCCGGTTTCCGGTTTTCGCCGTAGACTCTTGCGCCGGGAGACAACGGCCGGCGCCGCGCGGGCCGGGGTCGCTCCCGAAGGGGGTTCCGTGAAGAGGATGGCTTCGCTCGTGCGGACGATCGTGCTCCTGTCCGTGGCGTCTGCGGTCCTGGGGGGCTTCCCGCCCTCGGCAGCGGCGCCCGAGGCACCCACCCTCCTCCACCTCAAGGTGGGATCGTTCGACCCGCTGGCGGGCCCGCCGCCGGGCGACGCCCGGCTGCTGCTTCCGTCCGAGCCCCCGGCCGGCATCTTCGTGCTCCAGCTCCGGACGCTGTCCACGCCGTCGCTGATCGCGCGCGTACGGGCGACCGGCGCCGAGGTCCTCGACTACCTGCCCGACCGCGCTTACGTCGTGCGCCTGCCCGAGGGCGCAGCGTCCGCGCTGCGGGCGATGCCCGAGACGCGCTGGCTCGGCGCGCTCCAGCCGGCCTGGAAGATCTCGCCCGATCTCGGGCGCCGCCCCTACCAGGATCCCTCGAGGCGGGAGGGCGGCAAGCTCTATGCGACCGCCGACCTGTTCTCCGGGGAGGACCCGGACCGCGCCGCCGAGGCCGCGCGCGCGGCGGGCGCCGAGGTCCTCCAGGTCGTCCGCTTCGGCCGGTACGCTCGGCTCAAGGTGCGAGCCCCTCCCGGCATCCTCGAAAGCGTCGCGCGCATCGAGGCCGTGTCCTGGATCGAGGAGGCCGCCGAGATCACCCCGCGGAACAACACGACGCGCTGGGTCATTCAGAGCAACGTCCCCAACGTGACCAGCGTCTGGGACAGGGGGATCCGCGGCGAGGGGCAGATCGTCGGTCACATTGACGGCCGTCTCGACGTCAACAGCTGCTATTTCAAGGATCCCGAGGGCGACCCCCCCGGTCCGAACCACCGGAAGATCGTGGCGTACAGGTCGAGCACGGGCCTCGGCGCGGACTCCCACGGGACCCACACCGCGGGCACGGCCGCGGGCGATCAGGAGCCGCTCAACGGCACGATCAACGGGAACGGCAACGCCTACGCGGCCAAGATCTCCCACTCGAACCTGAACGACATTGACGGCTCGGGCACCTCCCCCTCGAACCTGTACGACTACCTCTCGTTCGCTCACAACGACGGCGCGCGGGTCCACACGAACTCCTGGGGCGACGACGGGACGACCGCCTACACGACGTGGTGCGTGGACATTGACCGGTTCTCGTACGACTTCGAGGACTCGCTGGTGCTGTTCGCCGTCACGAACACCTCGACGTTGAAGACTCCGGAGAACGCCAAGAACTGCCTCGCGGTCGGCGCCTCGCAGAACGGGACTTCGGCGGACAACTTCTGCTCGGGCGGCAGGGGACCGACGAGCGACGGGAGGCGGAAGCCCGAGATCTTCGCTCCGGGCTGCTCCATCGTGTCGGCCCGGTCCAGCACGGCCTGCTCGACGACCACCCTGACCGGGACCTCGATGGCCTCCCCGGCCGTGGCCGCGGCGGGCGCCTTGGTCCGGCAGTACTTCGAGGAAGGCTGGTATCCGTCCGGGGAGAAGACGCCCGGGGACGCCTTCACCCCGAGCGGGGCGCTCGTGCGGGCGACGCTTCTGAACTCGGCCGTTGACATGACCGGGATCGCCGGCTACCCGAGCAACCAGGAGGGCTGGGGGCGGGTCCTCCTGGAGAACGCGCTCCACTTCGCCGGGGACTCCCGGAGGCTCGCGGTGCTCGCCGACGTCCGCAACGCCGACGGGCTCTCGACGGGCGAGGAGGCGACCTACGCGGTCACGATCGAGGACGCCGCCGAGCCGCTGCGCATCACGCTGGTCTTCACCGAGCCCGCGGCCGCTCTGCTGGCCTCGAACGCCACCGTGAACGATCTCGACCTCGAGGTGGTCTCCCCGGGGGGGACGACGTACCTCGGGAACGTCGTGGACACCAGTACGGGCGAGTCGCTTCCCGGAGGCGCGCCCGACACCAAGAACAACGTCGAGATGGTGCTTCGCGCCGTCCCCGAGACCGGCGAGTGGACGATCAAGGTCCGCGGGTCCGCCGTGAACCAGGGGACGCAGGGCTACGCCCTCGTCGCCTCGGGAGGCGTGAAGCCTCAGCCGGCGACCCACCTCCGCTACCAGAGCCACCAGGTGCAGGACCCGCCCCCGACGGGCAACGGCGACGGCGTCGTGGATCCCGGCGAGACGATCACGATGCCCGTCACCCTCCAGAACGTGGGCTCGGACCCGATCACCGGTATTTCCGGTCGCCTCGACAGCGACCTCCGGTCGAGCGTCCGGATCACGACGGAGACGACCTCGTATCCCGACCTGGCGCCGAGCTCGAGCGGCCAGTCGCTGCCCCCCCACTACCGGCTCACGGTGCAGCCGGACCTCGCCTGCGGGAGCCGGATCCGCTTCCAGGTGAACACCGCCTCGAGCGAGGGGGTCGGGGCGACGAGCTTCCAGGTCGAGGTGGGAAAGACGCACCAGAACTACCCGGCCCCGGGTGTGCCGGTCTCGATCCCGAAGAAGACGTCGGCGCCCGTCCTGTCCGCGGTCAACGTGCCCGACAGCTTCGTCACGAAGGACGTCAACGTGGCGGTGGACATCGGCCACGGCGACGTGGGCCAGCTCGTCGTCAGGCTCCGGTCGCCGTCGGGAACTACGGTCACGCTGCACAACCGGAGCCGCGCCGGCACCGCCGACATCACGACGGTCTACGACCGGCTGCGCCAGCCCGACGGGCCCGGCGCGATGAGCGATTTCGACGGCCAGCAAGCGCAGGGCACCTGGACCCTGAGCATCGAGGACGCGGTCGGGGGCCCCACGCCCGCCGGCTCGCTTCGGAGCTGGACGCTCGAGCTGGACGCCACCTCGCCGATATCGTGCACGCCTCTCGTTTGCAGCGAGCCGGTGCCCGGCGAGGTCCCGCCGAGCCTGTTCCTCTCCAAGGAAAACGGAACGGACGTGCGGCTCGACTGGCCGGCCGTGGCGGGCGCTTCGAGCTATCGCGTGTGGCGGGCCTCGAGCCCCGACTTCTCGGACGAGGCGCTCGCGGGGACGACCGCATCGCCGAGCTTCCTCGACGCCGGCGCCCTCGCGAGCGAGACGAGCTGGAACTACCTGGTGCGTGCCGTCAACTCTTGCGAGTGGGAGGGCCCGTAATCCGCTTCCGCGGGAAGCTGGTCCTGATCACGGGAGCCTCGGCGGGCATCGGCCGCGCGACGGCGCTTCGGTTCTGCTCCGAAGGAGCCAAGGTCCTCGCTCTCGCCCGCTCGGCGGAGCGGCTCGAGCGACTGCGCGCGGAGTGTGCCGACACGGCCCGGCTCGTCGCGGTCGTCGCCGACGTGACCGACGGCCCCGCCATGGCGGCGCAAGCCGCGGCGATCCTGCGCGAGCACGGCGTGCCCGACATCGTCGTGGCGAACGCGGGGATCGGCCTCGACGCCCGGTTCGAGGAAACCACCGACGAGGCCCTGCGCGCCCTCTTCGAGGTCAACGTGTTCGGCGTCTACAGGACCGTGCGACCCTTCCTGCCGGGCATGGTCCGCCGCGGCAGCGGCCGCATCCTGTTCGTTTCCTCCGTGGTGGGCAAGCGCGGCACGCCCCACTACTCCGGGTACGCGGCGAGCAAGTTCGCCCTGCACGGGATGGCGGGCGCCCTGCGGGCAGAGCTTCGAGGCACCGGGGTGACGGTGGGGGTCGTCTGCCCGTCCACGACGCGCACCGGGTTCCAGGAGCACGCGCTGCGACACGGACCCGGGCAGCGGCGCGTGCGCGTCGCCTCCCACAGCGCGGAGTCGGTCGCCCGGGCCATCGTGCGCATGGCGGGCTCCCGGCGTCGCGAAATGGTGCTCGGTCTCGAGGGGAAGCTCCTCGTCTGGACGAATGCCGCAGCCCCCGGGTTCCTGGACTGGCTGCTCGCCCGGCTCCTCGTCCGGCGCGAGCCTCAGGAGAACCCTCTGAGCGAGAGGAGGTGAAAGGCGGCCAGCACCAGGGAGTGCCGGATCGCCCCCTCGCCGATCAGGTGCGGGATCCGCTCGAGCGGAACGGCCGTGACCTCGATCTCCTCTCCCGCCCCCGGGCGCGCGGGGCCGGACCGCCGGACGTTCCACGCCGCGAACGCGTGGCAGCGGTTCGACTGGATCGCGGGGTTCGGGTGGACCCAGCCGAGGCGGAAGATCTCGCCGGCCTCGTAGCCGGTCTCCTCGAGGAGCTCGCGCCGGGCGGTCTGCTCCGGGTCCTCGGCCCCGTCGCACATCCCGCCCGGGGTCTCCAGGGTGATCTCGCCGGTGCCGAACCGGTACTGTCGCACCAGGACGACGTGCCGGTCAGGGGTGACAGGGACGATGGTGATCCAGTCGGGTGCCGCGATCGTGTAGGCCTCGCGCTCGGGGCCGCCGCCGGCGGGCTCGAAGCGCGCTCGCTCGACCTCGAAGATGCGGCAGCGGCAGACCGTCTCGGAGCCCAGGCGGCGCCAGGGGCGCAAGGGGCCCACCTATCCGGCCTGTTTCTGCTCGCCTGCGGACGCGGGCGCGCTCCCTTCCGCGCGGAGCAGCCTCCGGCGGCGCCGCTGGAGCCGGCGGATCCGCTTCTTCAGGGCTCGCACCTCGGGGCCGGCGAGGCTCGCGCCCTTCTCGCGCAGCCTGGCCCGCAGCGCCTGGGCCTTCTCCCGAAGCTGCTCGGGTGTCTTCGCTGCGGCCATCGTTTCTCGTCCTCGCGAGCGGCCGTGCATCCTAGCACACGGCTCGTCCCCCTATAATGCGCGCATGCCGCCGTACGAACGGCACGTGTTCGTCTGCGACAACGTGCGCCCGGCGGACGACCCGCGCGGCTGCTGCTCGGCGAAGGGCTCGCGAGCGATCCGCGCCCGCCTCAGGGAGCTGGTCCGCGAGGCCGGCCTGCGCGGCCGCGTCCGGATCAACTCCTCCGGCTGCCTCGACCAGTGCGCGCACGGCGTGACGGTCGTCGTCTACCCCGAGGCCGTCTGGTACGGCCGCGTGACCCTCGGCGACGTGGAGGAGATCTTCCGCAGCCACATCCTCGAGGGTCGCCCGGTCGAGCGCCTGCGGCTGCCGCACATGCGCCCGGCAGGCTGAGCCGATGCGGTTCGGCGACGGCCGGCGCCTGATCATCGTCGGCCACCGCGGCGCGGCCGCGCGCGCGCCCGAGAACACGGCCGCCTCGCTGCGGGCCGGGCTCGAGGGCGGGGCCGACGCGATCGAGATTGACGTCGGGCTCGCGGCGGACGGGCGCATCGTGCTCCTCCACGACACGACCCTGGACCGGACGACCGACGGGCGGGGCCCGCTCGGGCGGTTGTCCTGGCGCGACCTCGAGACGCTCGACGCGGGCTCGTGGTTCTCGGAGCGGTATCGGGGCGAGGGGCTCCTCGACCTGGACGGAGCGCTCGCCCTCGTGCGCGGCCGCGTCCCTCTGATCGTCGAGATCAAGGCTGGGGCCCGATCCGGGCGCCTGTCGCGGGCGGACCGCCTCCTGCTCGAGGCCGTCCTCGCGGCGCTCGAGCGGACGGGAGGAATCGAGGAAGGCGTCCAGGTCTCCTCGGCGCACTGGCGGCTCCTCGAGGAGGCGCGCGCCCTCGCCCCCTCGCTCTCGCTGGCGGTGACCGCGGGTCTGTCGCGCAGGGGCGACCCGGTGGACCACGCGGTTCGCATCGGGGCCGCGGCGATCCACCCGCACCGGCTTCTCGCCGGCCGCTCGCTCGTCGCACGGGCGCACGAAGCCGGGCTGGAGGTCATCCCGTACACCGTCAACCGCGCCCGGGAGCTGTTCGGCCTCGTCGAGGCCGGCGCGGACGGCGCGTTCACGGACGACCCCGCGGCGATCCGGCGGCTCCTGTCCCGCCGCTACGGGGAGCCGGCCCCCGCGCTTCCTCTCGTGCTGGGCGTGGATCAGGGAAGCGGGGGAACGCGCGCGGTGCTGGCGTCGGCCGAGGGGGCCGTCATCGCCTCGCGGGAGGTTCCCGTGACGAGCCGCCGCCGGGCGGGCTGCGAGCTCGTCCAGGACGCCGAGGAGATCGCCGGAGCGGTCGCGCGCGCCGCAGCGCCCCTGCTCGAGGAGGCCC
>JBBIHW010000101.1:0-9693 GCA_037446795.1 Acidobacteriota bacterium | reverse complement strand
GCGGCGCGTGCGCTCGGCGTGGACCGCCTGCCCGCGCACCTGCTGTTCGGTCCGCGGGGGGAGCCGCTGCTCCGGGCGCCCTCGCTCGAGGAGGGCGTGGCGGCGGCGATCGAGCAGCGCTTGGGGAGCCTCTCCCGCGGGGGCGGTCGTCCGTGAGCGCGCGGCTGCGGGTCGCGCTGCTGTTCGGCGGGCCGTCGGTGGAGCACGAGGTGTCCGTCACCTCGGCTCGAGGCGTGGCCGCGGCGCTCGATGCCCGCCGCTACGAGCTGGTCCCCATCGGGGTGACCGGCGACGGGAGATGGCTCCCGCCCGAACCCTCGTCTCGGATTCTCGAAGGGGGCGGGCCGCGCGTGGAGCTGCCTGCCGAAGCCGAGGACGGGGCCTCGATCGTTCCGGGCCCCGGGGGGGCGGGCCTCCTTCGCGTCGCCCCGGGTGTGCCGCCGCGGCCGCTCCCGGTGGACGTCCTCTTCTCGGTCCTGCACGGTTGGGGCGGGGAGGACGGCCGGGTGCAGGGCGCGCTCGATCTTGCCGGGCTGCCCTACGTGGGGGCAGGGGTCCTGGGCTCGGCGGTGGGGATGGACAAGGAGATCGCGAAGCGTGTGTTCGCAAGCTGCGGCCTGCCGGTGGCCCCGTGGCGCGCCCTCACCAGGCGCGAGCACAGGACCGACCCCGGCTCGGCGGCCCGCGTCGGGGCCGAGCTCGGCCTGCCGCTGTTCGTGAAGCCCGCCTGCGGGGGCTCCTCCGTGGGGGTCAGCCGCGTGAGGCGGACCGAGGAGCTCGGGCCGGCGGTCCAGGCGGCCCTCGCGCTCGACCGCAAGGCCGTCCTCGAGCGCGCGATCGACGCGCGGGAGATCGAGTGCGCCGTGCTCGGCAACGAGCAGCCGCAAGCCTCGGTCGTCGGCGAGATCGTGCCGTCCCGGGAGTTCTACGATTACGCGGCCAAGTACGTGGACGGGACGTCGCGGCTGCTCATCCCGGCCCCGCTCGAGCCCTCGGCCGCCGAGACGGTCCGGCGGCTCTCGGTGGAGGCGTTCCGCGCGCTCGACCTGGCCGGCATGGCGCGGGTGGACTTCCTCGTGGAGCGAGGCACGGACCGGGTCTATCTCAACGAGGTCAACACGCTGCCTGGATTCACTCCCATCAGCATGTATCCTAAGCTGTGGGAGGCGTCAGGGTTGCCCTACCCGGACCTGCTGGACCGCTTGATCCGGCTCGCCCTCGAGCGGTGGCAGGAGGAAGGCTCCCGGCTCAGGCGCTATGCGGGCTGAGCGAGGTCGGGGGTCGCCGGGAGGGCGGACGGCTCGTCGGGGCAGGTGGTCCCTCCGATGACGGATGGAGCGGTTCTCGTCCTGAACAACCTGTACCAGGCGGTGCAGGTCACGGGGGTGCGCCGGGCGTTCCGCCTCTTCTGCGCGGGGCGCGCGCGGGCCGTGGCACCCGACTTCACGACGTACGACTTCGAGAACTGGTGCGACCTTCCCCCGGGCGCCGGCGACGACGTGATCCGGACGCCGCGCCGCGCCATTCGCGTCCCCCGCGTCATCCAGCTCCTGCACTACGACCGCGTTCCGTACCGCGAGGTCCGGTTCACGCGAAGGAACATCTTCTACCGCGACCGGAACCGCTGCCAGTACTGCGGCCGGAGCTTCCCGCAGCGCGAGCTGAATCTCGACCACGTGATCCCGCTGTCGCGCGGGGGGAGCTCGTGCTGGGAGAACGTGGTGTGCGCGTGCCTCGCCTGCAACGGCCGCAAGGGGAACCGCACCCCGCAGGAGGCGGGGATGAGCCTCGTCCGCCCGCCCCGCAGGCCCGCCGGTCACCCGGTGCTGCGCGCGGCCTGGATCGGGCCGCACTACGAGCAGTGGCGCACCTACCTGGACGTGGCCTACTGGAACGTCGAGCTGTCGGAGGACCTGGCACCGGGCCGGCTCGGCGGGCGCTGAATCCCGAGCGCGGCCATCCGCCTCTGAAGCTTCTGGCGCGACCAGCCGATGCGCGCCGCGGCGCGCGAGACGACGCCGCCGGCTTCCGCGAGCGCCGCCTCGATCATGGCGCGCTCGAGCGTGACCGGGGGTCCGCACTCGGGCGACGGAGGGGGATGCGGTTCGAGGTCCGACGCGCCGATCTCTCCCGAGCCGGTCCGCAGCAGGGCGCGCGCGAGGACCGCCTCGAGCTGGCGGACGTTGCCGGGCCAGGGCCGGGAGACGAGGTGCGCGATCGCGCCGGGCGACAGACGGCCGCAGGGGAGGCCGTGCGCGCGGGCCAGCCTGGCGAGCAGGTGCTCCGCGATGGCGGGGAGGTCCTCGAGCCGCTCCCTCAGCGCAGGCACGCGCAGCTCGACGACGGCCAGGCGGTAGTAGAGGTCGCCGCGGAATCGGCCTGCGGCCACGAGCCCGGGGAGGTCCCGGTGCGTCGCGGCGAGGACGCGGACGTCCACGACGGTCTCCGCCCTTGCGCCGAGCGGGCGCACCCGGCCGTCCTGGAGCACGCGCAGGAGCTTCGCCTGCAGGCAGGACGGCATCTCGCCGATCTCATCGAGCAGCAGCGTTCCGCCGTGGGCGAGCTGGAACAGCCCCGGCCGATCGCGGTCCGCGCCCGTGTAGGCGCCGCGGGCGGCGCCGAACATCTCGCTCTCGAGCAGGGAGTCGGGCAGAGCGGCGCAGTTGACCGCGACGAACGGGGCGTCGCGGCGGGGGCTCGCCTCGTGGATCCGCCGCGCCAGCAGCTCCTTGCCCGTCCCCGACTCTCCGACCAGGAGCACCGGCAGGCGCGTCGCGGCGACGCGGTCCGCCTGCGCGAGCAGATCGAGGAACGAC
This sequence comes from Acidobacteriota bacterium, assembly GCA_037446795.1. Classification (GTDB taxonomy): domain Bacteria; phylum Acidobacteriota; class Polarisedimenticolia; order Polarisedimenticolales; family JBBIHW01; genus JBBIHW01. The sequence goes on along the minus strand of JBBIHW010000101.1, from coordinate 6,877 downwards.
CTGGAGCGGCCGACCAGCTCGGCGGTGCCCTGGGCCTCGGTCGCCCGCGCGCCGCCCGGACGGTCGCGACCGAGCGAGGCGAGCAGGGCCACTAGCCCGGCGTGTTCCTCCGCCGCGAGCAGCGCGTCCTCGGGCTCGAAGGGCCGCGGGAGCCGGCTGTCGAGCACGAGGGCGGCCCGCAGCGGCGGCGGCACCGGGACGGGGACCGACAGGACCGATCGCAGCTCCAGGCTCCGGACCGAGCCCTCCGCGCGCAGGTCCCCATCCTGCCCGAGGTCCGTGCACGCGAAGGGGCGCCCGCGCGACAGCGCGTGCCGCAGGAGGGTGGAGCTCGGGACGCGCGACCGGTCCGGACGCACCGACACGGCGGACTCGATCGTGGCGGTCCGGGCGGCCGAGGCGTCCTGCGCCGAGGTCACGAGGAAGGCGCGCTCGCTGCGGGTCGCCTCGATCGCCGACAGCAGCACGGCTTCGAGCGCTTCCTTCGCGGACCGCGCGCGCGCCGCGCGCGCGCAGGCCTCGAGCCAGCTGGCCGCGCGCCCGGAAGCGCGGTTTGACGGGGCCCGACAGGAGGCGTTATGCTCGGCCTTCACGTCCATGAGCTCAGGGTGGATCGCGCGCGCTCTTTCGCCCGCCGCGCGCACCACGCTCGGCGGGCTGATCCTCGTCGCCGGCACGGCCCGGGCCGACATCGTCGTCCTCCGGCGGGGCGCGCCGGTCGAGGGGACCGTGGTCGCCGTGGACGCGGAGCACGTCGTGGTGGACGCTGCTGGCGGGCGAGTGCGGTTGCCGAGGTCGAACGTCGCTTCCATCGAGTTCGCCGCACGGGATCTGCCTCTCAAGGTCGAGTTGCGCAACCTCCGCAGCGACGATGCGGTGGACGTGTTCGTGAACGGCGAGGTCGTCCTGCAGGAGGCGCGCGAGGGCGGATCATGGGTTGACCTGACCCCGAGGCTCAAGGATGGGAACAACGCCCTCCGGTTGCGGATCCGCAACGACCGGGGGACCTGGGCCTACCGCCTGGCGCTGCGGATCAACGGCGAGATCGTGCCGATCGCCTGCGGCACTCCGTTCCGCCCCGACGACCCATGTCGGTGCTGCGGGAAGGAGGGTCGGGAGCTGGGAGTCCTGGACGACCTGCCCACCGTCTGGCTCTTCGTGGATCGGGGCCTCGGCAAGGCGGAGGTGCTCCCATAGGGTCGCGCGCAGGCCGTGCCGGCCTCGAGGGGGCGGTCTGGGCGGTGGCGCTGGCCCTGCTGTCCCCGCTCGTCTTCTACGCGCGGCCGGGCCGGATGCCGCTGCCCGCCCTGTACGCCGTCGCGTGCGGGATCGCGATCTCGATCGGCCTCGCGGGCCGCCGCCTGCACGGGTTGCTTCTCGAGGACGCCCTGTCCGGCCGGAGCGGGCGCGGCAGGTTCGTCCTGCTCGCGGCGACGACCCTGCTGGGAGTCGGCCTCGTCGTCCTCGGCCTCGCGGTGGCCATCGCCCTCGCGTTCCGCTCGTGCGCTCCCGCGCCCTGGGCACCCACGAGGGCCGCCGGATGAGCTACTACCGGCAGCCCCCGTACCGGCCGCAAGGCCCGGGTGTGGCCCTCGGCCTGCCCCCGATCACGCCCGTGAACCGGAGGATCATGATCGCGTGCGTCGCGGTGTGGGTCCTGCAGATCCTCGCCGCGCGGTTCGCCGATCTCGACCGTCTTCTCGGACTTTCCCCCCTGGCGATCCTCCGGGGCTCGGTCTGGCAGTTCTTCACGTACATGTATCTCCACTCCCCGACTCGCCCGATGCACCTCGTGCTGAACATGCTCATGCTGTGGATGCTCGGTGGCGACCTGGAGCGCTACTGGGGCGGCAGGCGCTACTTCGCCTACTACTCGGTCTGCGGGATCGGAGCGGGCGCCTTCGTGGTGCTGCTCGGCCTCTGGCAAGGCGACCCGACGCTGACCATCGGGGCCTCCGGGGCGATCTACGGCCTCGTGCTCGCCTACGGGACGATCTACGCCGAGCGGATCATTCTGTTCATGATGATCTTCCCGATGAAGGCGCGGACGTTGAGCTGGATCCTGTTCGGCCTGGCCTTTCTGGGCAACTGGAGCCAGACGGGCGGAGGCGTGTCCCACATCGCCCATCTCGGGGGGATGGTGGTCGGCTACCTCTATCTCAAGCGGGCGTGGAGGCTCGGAGAGCTCTACCGCGAGCTGAGGTGGAGGATCCGCCGCCGCCGGCTGCGCGTCCTGCCGCGCGACGACGACCGCTGGATTCACTGAGGCGGTTCACGGACCGCCGCAGCTGTCGGCCTTTCGGATCATCTCCTCCAGTTGCAGCCGCGCGTCCGCCAGGCTCGTCGTCGAGGAGAGTTCGACGAACCGGCCCTCGTGCCAGCGGCCGCCCACGCGCGTCGTGTAGTAGAACCGGCTGCCGGTGGCGAACCACAATCCGAAGCGGCACGCGAGCCAGCCCGCGCGGTGCTGCAGCACGCTCTTGACGTCGGAGGGGAGGAGGAACCCCTGCCGGAAGCCGATCGGCACCGGATCGTCCCGCACTCCCCACACCACGATGCGGCCGGGATCGCCCGGCCGGAGGGCCGGGACATCGCTGGAGAAGAAGACGTGGTCGCTCGGGGGCGGGGCGTCGGTACCGGGGGCCGATTCCCCTTCCGGGGGAACGTAGGGGAATCCGTCCAGAGGCAGCAGCTCGGGCCCATAGGCGGGTCCGAGCGTCGCCCGGTCGAAGCTCGATCGGTAGAAGGAGAGAGGGGCCTGGGAGCCGGCCGACTGCCGGTAGACGACGTGAACGAGCTTCTTGCCCGGACCGACCTGCGGCAGGAGGTCGTCGCCGCCTCCCGAGCTGACTCGCACAAACGGCAGCCACGACCCGCCCTCGAAGCGCGACAGGACGATGTCGAAGCCCGCGCCTTCGTTGCGGGACCAGACGAGCACGGGCGCCCCGCTCACAGGATCGATCTCGATCGCGGGATCGCGATCCACCGCCGGGTCGTCGGTGCCCGGGACGAGGGAGGATTCCTTGGCTCCGCTCGGCCCCTGCCGCGTGTGCCGTAGCGCGGTACCGACGACCCTGCCCCCCGACAGGTACTGCTCCACGTCCACGCGGTGGACCGTGCCATCGGGGGAGATCTTCTGGATGTCGGCGCGCGCGACGGTCGCGAGCCAGGCGCACGCCAGCGCGACCCCGGCCCCCACGCGCCGCGCACGGCGTCCGGTCATCGCTTGAGCGTGATGATTCCCGTCACGTCCACCGAGCATAGGAAGTCCTTGAGGAAGGGCAGCTCCGGGTGCATCTGCTGCAGCTGCTGGAAGTGGCGGTCCCGCCTCCGGAAGTCGCCCGTCCTGTTCCCGAGCTCGCCCAACAGGTAGTGACAGTTCTCGACGATGTCCGCGAACCCCATCCCCCGCGCTTCTCGGATGGCTGCCTCGCCCATCGGGATCGCCTCCTCGTGCCGGCCCTGCAGAAGCAACCCGTAGCAGAGGTCCTGCAGGCACTCCGCCCGGCAGCGGCGATCTCCGACTTCTTCGGCGAGGGCGAGGGCGCGGCGGATCGTCGCGACGCCCTCGTCGAGCCGTTTCAGCAACAGCAGGCAGTACCCGATGTTGTCCTCCAGGATGGCCCGGGAATAGCGCGTGTCGCCGGGCTGGGAGCGGCGCAGCTCGAGCGCCTTCTCGTACTCGCGCAGCGCCTGGACCAGGTAGCTCCGGCACAGGTAGATGTTCCCGAGCAGGTTGTGGACCGGCGCCAGCGTCTCCGGCGTGCCCATGGCTTGCGCCCGCTCGAAGGCCCGCCGCGCGTAGCGCAGCGCCTGATCGTAGCGCCCCTGCTGCCGCAGACTCGAGGAGAGGTTGTAGGCGGCCGACCAGGCGACCAGCGGATCCTCGGCGCGCAGGAGGATCTCCCGGAGTCCTTCCTCGGCCCGGCGCGCTTCGCCCATCTGCAGGAGGACGACCGCGCGGTCGAGCTCGGCGCGATCGATCCGGGCCGAGTCCCCCTGCGCGCGCGCCAGCTCGAGGGCCCGCTCGTAGGCTTCCAGGGCCGCGGGGAAGTCGCCTTCCCGGAGCTTGCGGGCGCCGCGTTCCGCGAGCGAGCGGTAGAGCGCGCTGTCAGGCCCGGGATCGGCTTCGGCGGCGTCGGCGGGGAGGTTCAACTCTTCCATGGGCTGCCACGCCTGGATCCCACGAAGCGGACGAAGTCGAGGACCTCCTCCTGGGCCTGCGGTTCGAGCCTCTGGAACAGTCGCAGGAGCTCGCGCTCCTGGTGCTCGGGGGTCACGGGCGCGGACTCGTCCCGGAAGAACTCGCCGATATCCATTCCGAAGACGCCGAGGATCTTGAACAGCGTGTCGAGGGAGACGCGGTACTCGCCGTTCTCCATGCGGCACAGGTCGGACTGCTGGACTCCGATGCGCGCCGCGAGCTCCGACTGCGTGAGGTTGCGCTCCTTCCGGAGCTGTCGGATCTTGCTCCCGACGAAGATCGTCTGGCGGCGGCGCGCGGTCCTGGGTCTCATGTCGCTCCTTGTCAAAAGAGAATACGCGTAAAACCCGGATCGTGCTTGGAGGATTTACCAAAAACGCCCTTGACACGGTTTCCGCCGTCCCATAAACTCCCCGGCATCGGGGGAGTCAAGCGGCAAGGCGAGAGTTCCGCGCGTTGGGGCGCGGGACGGGCCATCGCCGCGGAGAGCGGGTTGGGAAGCCACGGCGCACGATGGGGTGGATGCGGGATCGGACCACGCCCCCGCGGCCGTCCCCGCGCGGCTCGCCCCGATACTTCTAAATCCTTCGCGACGCTCGCGAAATGTACGGCGAACGCGACCCGGTGTCAACGGGGATAGCCCGCTGAGATGAAACGACTTCCTGGCTGCCATGCTCAGCCCGAGGAGGCCCCCCCTCCGAGTGGCTCGGGGACGAGCTGATGGAAACCACGCAGGGCGATCGCAGTTCCGTCCTGGCCCGCTACTTCGCCGAGATCCGAGAGTACCCGCTGCTGACCAAGGACGAGGAGATGTCCCTGGCCCGCAGCGTGAAGCTCGGCCGCCGGGAGGCGCTGAACGAGCTGATCGAGTCGAACTTGAGCTTCGTGGTCAAGGTGGCCAGCGAGTATCGCAACCTCGGCCTGCCCTTCGAGGACCTGCTCAACGAAGGGAACATCGGCCTCATCGAAGCCGCCCACCGCTACGACGCCTCCAAGGGGACCAAGTTCATCACGTACGCGATCTGGTGGATCCGGAAGTCCATCCTGAAGGCCCTGAGCGAGCAGTCGAGCCTCGTCCGCGTGCCCACGTACCAGATCAAGAAGGTGCGCGAGATCCGTGACGCCGAGAGCGCCCTCCGGAGGAGCCTCGGCCGGGCTCCGGACCGGGAGGAGATCTCCGCCCGCCTCTCCCGCAGCGTGACCAAGATTGATCAAGCCCTCCAGTTCTCCGTCCGCGAGATCAGCCTCGAGGACAAGGTCGGCAAGGACCGCGACAAGACCGTCTCCGACTACCTCGTGGACCGCTCCGTGTCGAGCCCCGAAGAGGATCTGATCCGGCGGGAGTCCCGCAGCCTCGTGGGCGAGGCGATGGGCCATCTCACCGACCAGGAGCGGACCGTGATCGCCCACCGGTTCGGCCTCTACGGAGGTCCGCCGCTCACGCTCAAGGAGATCGGCGAGAAGCTCGGCATCAGCCGCGAGCGCGTCCGCCAGATCGAGTGCCAGGCGAAGGTGCGGCTGCGGAAGATGTTCGCCAAGCGGCGCCTCGTCAAGGCGCCGCCGAAACCCCCGTCCCGGACCCACCGGCTGCTGGACCGGCCGGAGCCGTCCCACTAGTCCGCTCTCGCCGCGGCGAGCGCACGATCCGCAAGTGCGGGACACCGCTCGACCCGCTCGCCGTGGACGGTTGATCGGACCCGGAGGCGTCCCCTAAACTGGCGCGCCGGAAGGCGTCCGGACGGCCGCGGCTCCCCGGCGCCGGTCCGGACACGAGCATCCCGCGCCTGCGCGAGCGGGTTCGGGTCTCGAGGGGACGTCTTGGAGTTCGTCGCGCAGCAAGAGTCTTCCGAGCCGCGCGCAAGCACCGGGTCGCGGGACAACCGCTGGGAGCGCCTGTTCGCTTCCCACACGCCCGAGGCGGCCCTCCACGAGGTATCGGCGTGGTTCGAGGGTTCCGGCCCGCTCGAGCTCGCCCTCGAAGGGCCTGCGGGTGTGGTGGCTCGCTCGGCGCGGGCCGGCCCGAGGCCCGCGCGGCGCGTGTCGGAGGGGCGGGCCGAGGTCGGGGGCCGCCCCGTGTGGATCCTCAAAGCTCGGTGGAGCGGGAGCGGGGAGGAGGCCGCCCGGCTGACCGAGCGCACGGCGTCGCTGCTTGCGGCCTGGCGCGCCTGCCGAGCGGAACGGGAGCGCCTCGCGGGAAGGCTCGAGGCGCGCACGAGGGAGCTCGTCCTTCTCCAGTCGCTCAGCCGTGCCGCTGCCGAGGCGCGCGACGTCGCCTCGCTGCTGGCGGCCGCGGCGCTCATCCTTCACGAGCGGGCCGGGGTCGAGGTCGTGGCGTTCCTGCACGGCTTCGAGGACGCTCCGGAGATCCTCGCGTTCGTTGCCGACGGCGGTCGTGCCGCCGAGCTGCCGGGCCTCCTCGGCGGGGCCTCGGGGCTTCCCGGGTGGGGCCCGCAGACGCACCCCCGCCTCGTCGTCCGTCCGCTGCCCGGACGCCCGGACTGCGCCCGGCCGCGCGGTTTCGCAGAGCCGCTGCGCGCGCGCCTGGCGCCGGTGCCGGTGAGCTTGTCGAAGCAGCTCGCGGCCGGCGTCACCACGTTCGAGGCGATGGGCATGGAGCTCGCCTACGCGGGCGACCCCGCCGCGGCGTCGATCGAGGAGGGCGAGCAGCTGATC
>JBBIHW010000100.1:9426-9710 GCA_037446795.1 Acidobacteriota bacterium | reverse complement strand
GTGGAAGCGATCGAGGATGTGCATCGCCTTGGGCAAGTGGGTGTCGATGACACCCTTGTAGCCCAGGTCGCTGACCACACCCCGGAGCTTGCGCCGGCCTTTCCGACCGAGCCTCTCGAGGAACGGCAGCAGTCCCTTCTCGCCCTTGCCCTCGCCGATCCAGACGACCCGCCCGGACTGAAGGTCGGTGACGATGGTGAAGGAGACGTGGCCGCCCGTGCGGGACACCTCATCGACGCCGATCCAGCGCAGGCCCTTCAGATCCAGGCCTGGGTCGCCCAAGG
>JBBIHW010000100.1:8907-9416 GCA_037446795.1 Acidobacteriota bacterium | reverse complement strand
CCGCTTGTCGATGCGGGCCACGGTGTCCCGCGACAGCCCCGTCATCTCCGCGACGGCCTGAACGGGCAGCCTCGTACACAACGCGGCCACCCGCTCGAAAAACCGGCGGGTCATCCGGAAGCCTTCCATGGCGAACGGCATCCGCTCGACCCGCGTCCCCCCGCAGCAGGCCACCCGCATCGCCCGGACCTCGAGGTAGGTCTCGAACTCCCCGATCGAGCGGTCCCGGAAGCGGATCGGCTCGAACTCCTCGAACAGGCTCTCCCGGTGTCCCCTGCCGCACTCGGAGCAGTGGTGAAGCCCGCAGCGGCGAAGCAGATGCACCAGCTCGACCCTCCGGCCCGGCTCCCACAGCGAGGGAGCCTCAACGATTTCCACGGATTCCACCTCGAACCCTTGCAGCCCCAAGTAGATCGCGAGATCCTGTGTCGGCTCCTGGCTCATCCTGCTCGACCTCCCTTCTTTGGTGAGGAGGAAGGTCATGGATGGGCCAGGCAGCCTCTCCAGTC
>JBBIHW010000100.1:0-8853 GCA_037446795.1 Acidobacteriota bacterium | reverse complement strand
GGGACTTGCCGGCAGAGGCGTTCGCGTCGCGCGCGCACTTCTATTCGCGGCGGCTGCGTCTTCCGTCGCGGCGTCGGAGGCCATTGACGTCACCGCCAAGGCGCTGCGCGAAACCGTGGCTGTCGGGGGCGTCGCCGAGCTGGGCTCGGGAGTGACCAACACCTCGAACACGACGCTCTCGGTCCTGCTCGACACCTATGTCGTTTACGCCGACGGGCTTCGCCAGCAGGTGTTCCCTCCCACGCTCTACACGCTCGATCCCGGAGAGGGCGTCGTTCAGGTGGCCTTCGTGCTCGTCCCGCGGGAAGCCGGCGTGGGGACGGCGGTCCTCCACGCCGAGGGTCGCGTGACGAACGTCGAGGGGGGTCCGCCTCCGTCGGCCGACCGCTTCGACTCGGACTCCGATACCTTCCAGGTCGTGCCGGCTCCCTGAGGAGGGGGCGGCCCAGGCCGCGGCACGGGAGGTTTCGAGGGGGAAGCCTGCCGGCTCCTCGATCGCCCGCCGGCTCCCACGGCCACGTTTGGCTCGAGCGTTCCGGGCGAATGCCTTCAGCTCCTCGACCCGCCGACGTCCGATGGACTTCGCGCCCGTGTCCGTGTCGGACTTGAAGCCGGGCAGCCGGGCGGACTTCCTGTCAGCGAGCCTCGAGAATCCGCACACGCGCGTCGGTTCCCCGGACTGCCGCTCGAACTCGCCCTGGAGCAGCTCCCCATGCGAGATGGCAACGCCGGACGGGGCCCGCGGGGCATCGCGTTGAAGCGCCCTTGGCGCAGTGTTAGCATGCGCGGCCATCCTGGAGAGCCGGGTTCATGACGTTTCGCGGGCGGGAGCTGTTCACGTCGGAGTCGGTGACCGAGGGACATCCGGACAAGGTCGCCGACCAGATTTCCGACGCCGTCCTCGACGCTTACATCGAACAGGACACCGCGTCCCGCGTGGCCTGCGAGGTTCTCCTGACGACCGGGCTGTGCGTCGTGGCGGGCGAGATCAGCTCCTCGGGACACGTCAACGTGGCGGATGTCGCCCGCGAGACGATCTGCTCGATCGGGTACACGCACCCTTCCTTGGGTTTCGACGGATCGAGCTGCGCGGTGCTGCTCGCCCTCGACCGCCAGTCCGCGGACATCGGCATGGGCGTGGACCGGGGTGGGGCCGGCGACCAGGGAATGATGTTCGGCTACGCCTGTCGGGAGACGGAGGAACTGATGCCGCTCCCGATCAGCCTGGCGCACGCGCTCGTCCGGCGCCTCGGGGAGTGTCGGAGGTCGGGGGTCGTGGACTTCTTCCGGCCCGACGGGAAGTCCCAGGTGACGGTCGAGTACAGCGACGGGAGGCCGGTGAGGGTGGACTCGGTCGTGGTCTCCACCCAGCACAGCAAGGAGGCGCGCCAGGACCAGGTTCGCGAGGCCGTCATCGAGCAAGTCGTCCGCCCCGTCATCCCGCCCGAGATGCTCGACGCGGCGACGAAGATCCACGTGAACCCCACCGGTCGCTTCGTCATCGGAGGCCCTCACGGAGACACGGGCCTGACCGGACGAAAGATCATCGTGGACACCTACGGCGGCATGGGCCACCACGGCGGCGGGGCCTTCTCCGGAAAGGACCCGACCAAGGTGGACCGGTCCGCGTCCTACATGGCGCGCCTGATCGCCAAGAACCTCGTGGCGGCGGGCCTCGCCGATCGCGTCGAGGTTCAGCTCGCCTACGTGATCGGAGAGGCGGACCCGGTGTCGGTGCAGGTGGACACCTTCGGCACCGGGGTCGTTGCCGAGGAGCGCCTCGTGGATCTGATCCGCGACAGCTTCGACCTGACGCCGGCCGGCATCATCCGGTACCTCGACCTGCGGCGGCCGATCTACCGGGCGACGGCGGCATACGGTCACTTCGGACGTCGCGAGCCGGGCTTCACGTGGGAGGCCACCGATCTCGCGGCGACGCTCCGCGGCGCCGTGCGGGCGTGAGCCGCGCGCCGCGCCGTCGGTCTCCGCAGCCGCCGAGGAGAACGGTCCCCGTGAATCGAAAGACGGCGACGCGGGCGAGGCGACAGAGCGCGCCCTCGGACGTGAAGGACCTCGGCCTCGCCCCCGTCGGCCGCCGCAGGATCGAGTGGGCGGACCGCAACATGCCGGTCCTGCGGGAGATCCGGGAGCGCTTCGCCGAGGAGCGACCCCTCGCGGGCGAAACCGTGGCCGCCTGCCTGCACGTCACATCGGAGACCGCCAACCTGCTCCGGACGCTCCAGGCGGGCGGAGCGCGGGTGGCGCTGTGCGCCTCCAACCCGCTGTCCACGCAGGACGACGTGGCGGCCTCTCTCGTGGCGGACTTCGAGATCCCGACCTTCGCCGTGAAGGGGGAGGACCACGCTCGCTACTACGCCCACATCGAGCAGGTGCTCGACTTCGGGCCCACGGTGACCATGGACGACGGGTGCGACCTCGTCTCGGTGGTCCACAGCCGCAGGCGCGACCTCCTCGGGCGCGTGATCGGGGGAACCGAAGAGACGACCACCGGGGTGATCCGTCTCCGCTCGATGGCGGCCGATGGCGTGCTCGCCTATCCGATCATCGCCGTGAACGACGCCATCACGAAGCATTTCTTCGACAATCGGTACGGAACCGGCCAGTCCACGATGGACGGCATCCTCCGGGCGACGAACCTGCTCGTGGCCGGGGCGACGGTCGTGGTGGCCGGTTACGGGTGGTGCGGCAAGGGCGTCGCCCTGCGGGCGCGGGGGCTCGGCGCGAACGTCATCGTGTGCGAGGTGGACCCGGTGGCCGCTCTCGAAGCGGCCATGGACGGATTCCGCGTCATGCCGATGGCGCGAGCGGCCTCCGAAGGGCAGGTCTTCGTGACGGTGACAGGGAACAAGGGCGTCCTGCGCGCCGAGCACTTCCGGCGGATGCGCGACGGTGCGATCCTCTGCAACGCGGGCCACTTCAACGTCGAGCTCGACATCCCGTCCCTCGCGCGCATGAGCCGCCGCAGGCAGCGGGTCCGGGAGATGGTCGAGGAGTTCACCCTGCGCGACGGGCGGCGCATCTACCTGCTGGCGGAGGGCCGTCTCGTCAATCTCGCCGCCGCCGAGGGGCATCCGGCGGCCGTCATGGACATGAGCTTCGCCAACCAGGCGCTGAGCGTGGAGTATCTGGTGCGCCATCGAGGGAGGCTGGACCGCGCGGTCCTCGCCGTGCCGGGAGAGATCGACCGCGCCGTGGCTCGCCTCAAGCTTCGCAGTCTCGGCGTCGCCATAGACCGCCTCAGCCCCGCGCAGCGGCGGTACCTCGGCTCCTGGAAGGAGGGCACGTAGCCCGCGCTTCCGCGGTCGGTGCGGGCTCGAACCTGCGAGAGACGGCTCGCTCCCTTGACAGACGCCGGTGCCTCCCGTATCACGCGAGGGAGGACCCCCCGAGGAAGCGGCTTGGCCGAGCGTGTTCCCGACCCTGCACGGGCAGGCGTGCCGCTGCTGCCTGCACGCGCGGGCCCGATGGTTCTGCTGGCCCTCGCGGCCGGGGGCCTGTGGGTCGGCTCCGGGATCCGCCACCTGGACCCATCGCGAGAGTTCGGTGTCGTGGACGGGCCGATCCCGGCCGTCCTGCCCGCCCGCGTGGACTCGTCTCTCGCGTTCGCGCCACCAGGCATCTGCTCGTTCGTCCGGTACCCGAAGGGCGAGGTGGAGGTCCCGCTGCCGGGGGCGACCGCCGCCATGCTCCGGCGATCCGACGGGGCGCGATTCGGCTTCCTCGGAACCGCCCTCATCGAGATTCCGACCGATCGGTGGCTCGAGGTCCACGAGGCGTGCCGGGGAGGCGGCCTTGCCGGCATCGTGCTCGAGGCCGTGAGGGAGGCGGGACCGGACATTCCTGCGGGCGCAGCGATCGAGGGGGCCTACCGAGAACTCCTCGCCAAGCGGGTCCTGGAACAGCTGCGGTCGAGGCTCGCCGCCCGCGGCCTCGTGCTCCACCGCCTCAAGGGGTTCGGGCTCGACCTTCTCGACGTGGGCGAGGCACCCACCGGGCCGCCTGCGGACACGCGGCTGCTGCTGATCGGGCTCGACGGCGCCGACTGGGCCATCCTGGATCCGTTGATCGCGGCGGGTCGCCTGCCGAACCTCGCCCGGCTCGTCCGGGAAGGGGTCCGGGCGAAGCTCATGACCATCACGCCCACGCTGTCGCCGGTGGTCTGGACGACCATCGCCACCGGCGTGCCTCCGGAGGAGCACGGCATCCTCGACTTCCTCGTCCCGGCGAGCGCCGGGAAGGGCGCGCAGCCCGTCACGTCGGCGCAGAGGAAGGTCCCCGCCGTCTGGGACGTGCTTTCGGAAGCGGGGATCCCGGTCGGCGTCGTGGGCTGGTGGGCGACGTGGCCCGCCGAGCCGGTGCGCGGCTACATGGTCTCCGACCGGCTCGCCTACCAGCTGTTCGGGATCCGCCCGGACCCGAACGATCCGGCGGGGAAGACGTGGCCGCGCGACCTGTACGGGGAGATCCGGTCTCTCGTGGTCCCGCCCGACAGCGTCGGCTGGGAGGAGATCCTTCCCTTCCTGGACGGCCCTCGCCGCCGGCCGGAGGAGTTCGACGCCGAGGAACGGGAGCTGCTTCGCGAGTTCCAGACCTCGATCGCGTCCGGCAGGACGTACCTCGAGGTCTCGAGGGTGCTCGCCCGGAAGTACCCGGCGCGCTTCGAGGCCGTCTACTTCGAGGGGACGGACACGGTCGGCCACCTCTTCGCCCCGTACCGTCCCCCTCGCCTCGCCGGTCTCGGGACGCGGCGGTACGAGTCGTTCCGAGCCGTCGTGGACCGCTACTACGAAGCCGTGGACGGCTACCTCGGAGAGCTGCTTGAGGGGAGGGGACCGGAGTGGACCGTGATGATCCTCTCGGATCACGGATTCGCCACCGACGAGACGCGGCCCCGGAGCACCGACTCGCGGATCGGTCACGGGGCTGCCGCGGACTGGCATCGCAAGTTCGGTGTCCTGATCCTGTCCGGCGGCAACATCGCGAAGGGGAAGGAGATCGCGGACGCGACCGTCTACGACATCGCGCCCACCGTGCTCGCCCTGTTCGGGATCCCGGTGCCCTCTTCATGGCGGGGCAGGGTTCTGGCGGAGGCCGTCGCAGAGTCGTTCTTCGACGCGCATCCGGTCGTGTTCCGGCCGGAGGCACCCGCGCGGCCGGGGGCGCAGGCCGGAGCCACCGATGCAGGGCCGGACCCCGACGCGGCAGCCGTGGTGGAGAAGCTCCGGAGCCTCGGCTACATCGGTCCCGGAACCGACGCCCGGCCCGAGGTGACCACGTCCAACAACGAAGGGCTCGCGCTGCTCGCCCAAGGGCGCCCCGTCGAGGCCGAGCGGGCGTTCCGGCGGGCCCTGGACGAGCAGCCGGACCAGCCGCAGCTGCTCGTCAACCTCGGCATCGCGCTCCGAGTCCAGAAAAGGACGGAGGAAGCACGGGAGCTGTTGGAAAAGGCGCTCTCGTACGCGGCGACCCGGCGAGCCGCTGGCCACCAGCTCGCGCAGCTCTACCTCGATGCGGGAGACCTCGACGCGGCCGAGCGGACCTGCCGGCTCGTCCTCGAAGCGGAGCCCGCCGCGTCCGAGATCCTCAACTCGCTGGGGTTGGTGCTCGAGAAGCGAGGACGCGAGGACGACGCCGCCCGGGCGTACCGCCGTTCCGCCGAAGCGGATCCGAACGCGGCGGAACCTCGCAACAACCTGGGCAACCTCGAGAAGGCCCGAGGGAGGCTCGGCGAAGCGGAGACCTGGTACCGGCGCGCCATCGAGGCGGACCCGCACTTCATGGGCGCCTACAACAACCTCGCCCTCATCCTCGAGAACCGTGGGGAGTTCGAGAAGGCGATCGAGCTGTACGGCAGGGCCCTGGCGAAGGAGCCCGGCAATGCCGTCGTCCTCAACAACCTCGGCAGCCTCTACTTCGCGAAGGGGGATCTCGTCGAGGCGCGGCGCCTGTGGGAGCGGGCGAGCCAGGCCGACCCGAGCTACGCCTCGCCGCTGAACAACCTGGCTGGGATCGAGATCGCCTCGGGGGCGTTCGGCGCCGCGGAGAGACTGCTCCGGAGGGCGCTCGAGCTCCAGCCGCGCTACGGGGATGCCCGGATCAACCTGGCCATCGTCGAGCGGGCGCGAGGCCGGCGCGATGCGGCCCGCGCCGAGCTCGAGGCCGCGGCCCAGGATCCCGCCTCGCGGCCCGCCGCGCTCACCCAGCTCGGCGCGCTCCTTCTCGAGGAGGGCCGCGTGGAGGAGGCTCTCGCTCCGCTCGAAGAGGCGCGGCGGCTCGGCCCGAGGACCTCGACCCTGAACGCCCTCGGGGAGTGCTACCGCCAGCTCGGTCGCCGGGGCGACGCCGAGAGCGCCTGGCGGGCCTCGCTCGCCCTCGACCCCCGGCAGGAGTCGGTCCGCAGGAGCCTCCAAGGGCTCGAGTGAGCGGCCGGGTCAGGTCCTCACATAGAGAAAGAGCGATCCGCCGACGACGCCGAACAGCACGTTCGCACCCCACGCGGCGAGCAGGGGAGGGAGCAGCGTCTCCGTGCCGAGCGCGGTGAAGGCGGCGAACGCGGCCCAGTACACGATGACGAGACCGAGCGCGACGCCGATCCCGTAGAGGGACCCCCGGCGGCCGACGAAAAGCGCGAAGGGGACTCCGAGGAGCACCATCACGAGGGGCGCCACCGGGCGGGCGAGCCGCGAGTGGAACGCCACGCGCAACCGCGTCGTGTCGTAGCCGCTCCCGCCGAGCCACGCGATCTGCCGGCGCAGGTCGGCAAGCGGGGTCTGCTCCGGGAGGTCGTCGCCGGCGAGCGAGAGCCTCTCCGTGCGGGCGAAGTTGTCCGGGGGGTCGAGCCCGTCGAGCCTCGCGGTCTCGAACCGCTCGTAACCTCCGCCCGCCGACAGATCCTCGGGGAAGGTGCGCGACCAGCCCCGCACGGCCATCCACGTGGTCCCGCTCCAGCGCGCCTCCTCGGCGAAGCGGTGCTCGACGATGCGAGGGGTCGCGAAGTCCACCCGGTAGACGCTGAGACCCTGGAAGGTTTGCGTCGCCGGGTCGTAGAGCCGGTAGTGATAGAGGAGTCCGCCGCTTCCAAAGGTCCAGCGGCCGCCCGGGAGCATCCCGTAGGTCCGGGCGGAGCGACCCTCGATCCGGTCCCGGGCCTCCTGCGCTTTCCGGTTCGTGAACGGGCTGACCCGGTCCTCGAGGAAGAACAGCGCGACGCACAGGGCTCCGGTCAGGGCGAGAATCGGGAGGGCGACGCGGTGCGCGCTCATCCCGGCCGCCTTCGCTGCGGTGAGCTCGCCGGTCCGGCCGACGATCGTGAGCGTGACCACGCCGGCGAGCAGGCAGGCGACCGGCAGGATGGTTCCGAGCTCGCCCGGTCCGAAGTACTTGAGATAGTCGAGGACCATGACCATGGGGCGCCGGTGCTCCACCACGCTGTCGAGGAGGCTCTTGACCCGGACGATCGCGAAGATCAGGTAGACCGACAGGAGGGCGAACAGGAGGCTCCTCAGGTAGAGCGCCGAGACGTAGCGATCGAGGAGCGAGACGAGGCCCGCGGGGCGGCTGCCGGGCGGGGCGGGGGAGGCGGAGCCGACCTCCACGCGGAGGCGGCCGGGCGCCGCCGGGCTCCGCGAGGGTGCGGCCACGATGCGGCGCAAGCGAGATGCGCCCTGGAGCGCGATGGCGAAGAGTCCGGATCCGGACCTTTCCCGGGGCCCGCGCCGGAAGCCTGCATAGGCGATCGCGGTCCAGACGGCCACCGCAAGGTTGCCCGCCCACACGCCGAGAGCAGGAGGCAGATTCCCGTGCAGGGCCTGTTCTCTGGCCGTGGTGAACGCCACCCAATAGACGAGGACCACGGCGATGCTCAGGGCGAAGCCCGCAGCCCTGCCGGAGCGGACGCGGCCGACGCCGAGCGGGAGAGCCAGCAGGGCGAACAGGAAGCACGCTACGGGCAGAGCGATTCTCTGATGCAGCTCCACCCACGCGTAGCGCCGGCGGATCTCTCGGATGGTGGGGTCTTGCTCCTTTTCGAGGCGGCGGATCTCGGCGATCAGCTCCGCCGGGGACATCTGTTGGACGAATTTCGGCCGCGGGCCCCCCGACGCGATCGCGTACGCGGGGGAACGGAGCGGCTTCGGCAGGTACCGGCCGAACTTCGAAGGCCGATAGGTCTCGGGGACCGAGGTCCTGAAGTTGTGCGTCACGCCGTCCCGGAGATCGAGTTCGATCGTTCCTCGCTCCTCCGGAGACGGGCGCAGATAGCCCTCCCGGGCGAGCATCAACTGCTCGTACCCGTATCCGTCGTCGGCCTGGTAGAGAAGAACCCCCTGCAGCCGATCGGACCCCGCCGGGATCTCGTCCACGTACACGACCGCGCCGGGAACGCCGGTGAAGAAAACCCGCGGCTTGAGCTCGGAGGTCAGGTTGATCGTGACCAGCCGCCTCTTGAGAGCCTCGAGCCGGTCGGAGGCCGCCGGCTGGATGACGAGGTAGATCAATGCGCTCGCGGCCGTGGCCAGCGCGCCGTGGACGAGAACGGGCCGCACGAGGTAGGTCGCCGGCACCCCGGAAGCCTGGATGGCCACGATCTCGTGGTCGGCAGCCAGGCGCCCCACGGCGATCAGGGTCCCCAGGAGGGTCCCCATGGGGATGGACAGGATCAGCGCATGAGGCACGAAGTAAACGACCAGGCCCGCCACGGTGCCGGCATCGAGGTCCTTGGTCACGGCGTCCTTCGCCACGAAGAAGGCCCAGTTCATCATGAGGACGAACGTGTAGAGACCGAGGCCGAGGAGCGTCGGCGTCGAGAGCTCGCGAAGGACGTAGCGGGTCACC
>JBBIHW010000099.1:0-9738 GCA_037446795.1 Acidobacteriota bacterium | reverse complement strand
GCTCGAGCGGGAGTTGCGCGTGCTGCTGCGCCGCGCGGCAAGCCGGGCAGAGCCCGGTCCCCGCGAGGGGTCCGTGCCCGCCGAGGCCCGCGGCGCGGGCCTCCACGTCGCCGGGACCGTGGACGTGGGCGATGGAGGCGGCCAGCGAAAAGCCCATCGCCAGGACGAGAAGGAGGGCGGTCCAGAGGACCCGCCCGGGCCGCTCGCTGCTGCTTCGCGCGTTCATCCCGTACCCGGCCGACGAAGCTACCCCGGGCTCCCGGGGCTGTCAAGAAACGGGTTCCTACCGGGCGGTCAGCGCAATTAACGGGAGGTCGGGACGCGGAGGGGGAAGAGCGGTTCGCGGGGCGAGGGACCCGGCCCGTCGTCGCTCATCGCCTCGTCTCGGCGAGGAGCCCCGAGGGAGTGGCCGGCCGGTCGAGGAGCCGGAAGAAGCGCTCGGCGCGGTCGGCGCCGTCCCCGATGTACGCCTCGACGAGATCCTCTCCCGCCGTGTACGTGAACACGTAGGACCGGTACTTGCGCGCAAAGTCGAGCGCCTTCAGCGCGCGCTCCGGGGTCTCGAGGCCGTAGCGCTCGATGAACGCAGCCACCTCCTTCTCGTCCTTCCCCTCGTCGAGGAGCATCCGCGCGGCCTCGCCGCGCACCTCCTTCAGCCCGTGCAGCGCGCGCGAGACCTTCTGGTGGAGAGCGTAGTCCTGCCCTTCGAGGCGCGCCACCGGCGCCAGCCGGCGCTCGATCAACTCGACCATCTCCTCCTCCCCGAAGATGACCGAAGGGCCCACGTCGGCGGTCCCCTCCGCCAGCAGCGACTGGGGCGAGTACAGCGGGTAGACGGTGATCTCCTTCCATCCCTTTCCGCGCACCAGGGGGTCCTCGAGGAGCACGTTGTAGGGGTGGTGTCCGGGATAGGGTTCGTGGGCGAGGGGGCGGAGCAGGCGCGGCAGCTCGATGGGGAGGTCCGTGTTCACCTCGATCCGGCTCCGGAGGTTTCCCTGATACCAGTTGTATGCGCCCCACGGCTTGCCCTGGACGAAGGCGAGCGCGACCCCCTCCCCGTCGGGAAGCCTCACGCGGCCCACCGTTCGCTCGCGGATCAGCTCGAGGCAGGCCCGCACGACGTCCGGCAGCCTCTCCTCGGGAACGAAAAAACGCTTCCGGAAAGCGGTCACGCGCTGCTCGAGGGGAGCGGAACCCGGCAGCAGCGCCGCCACCTTCTCGCGCGCGGCTTCGAGCTCGACCAGGGAGGCCGACGGCGGCGCGATGTCGTAGAGGAGCCGGGCCTCCTCGGCGAGGCTCATGCGCTCGCCCGAGAGCCGCCGGAGAAACGCCTCGACCGCGACGAGTTGCTTGTCGAGGAAGTCCCGCCGGTCCGAGGGCGGGGCGGACCGCACCCGCCGGAGCAGCTCGCGGCTGCGGGCGAGGAGGGCAGGGACCGGCGCGGGCTCTCCCGCCTCGGCCTCCTCCCGCCAGGCGGGGGGACCGTAGTAGGCGTCCACGTAGTCCGGATCGTGCCGGCCGGTGGCCAGGACGAGCCTGACGTAGGCCTCGGCCACGGCGTCGAGGTCGGCGGAAGGGGGAGTCTCCTCCACGCTGCATCCTCCACAGGCGAGCAGCAACGCGAGAGTCGGCGCGAATCGCCGCGCGGCGGGCTTCATGCGCTCACATCCTGGACGGGCGCCGAGGGGCGGTCAACCACGGACCCGCGGTCGCCGCGCCGCCGCGCCGGCCCCTCACGGGCAGCGGTTGTCGAGCGCCCGCTCCACGCCCTCCGAGTCGTAGCCGGGGCTCGACTCGGTCCCGGAGCCGTCGCGCCGCGTCACCAGATAGAGGAACCCTTCCCCGCGCGCGGGCGTGTCCACGTCCTCCGTGAAGGTCGTCGCGATGCGGCTCGCGAAGCAGTCGGAGAGAGCGACGAGTGCCGGGTGGCCGAGGTCGCCGCGGTACACGTTGTAGCTCGCGGAGCCGGACTCCCGGTCCCAGACCAGAGTCGTCCGGTCGCGGAAGCCGAGCCCCGTGACGAGCCCATCGTCCGGGTCGCACGCGTCGCCGACCCCGTCTCCCCCGTGGTCGTCCTGGGCCGGGTCGAAGGCGCCCGGGCAGTCGTCAGCGACGTCCGGAACACCGTCCTCGTCGTCGTCCGCGTCGTCGGGGTCCGGGATGCCGTCCTCGTCGTCGTCCGCGTCGCAGGCATTCCCGAGGCCGTCGCGGTCCGAGTCCGCCTGGTCGGCGTTCGCGGCCGAGGGGCAGTTGTCCGCGGCGTCGCCCACGCCGTCGCCGTCGGCGTCGGCCTGGGCCGGATCCGGGGCGAACGGGCTCCTGTCCACGTCTCCGCACACGCCGTCCCCGTCGCGGTCGTCCAGGGGATCGTTCGGGCACGCGTCGCAGGCATCCACCCGGCCGTCCCTGTCGGCGTCCGGCGCGGCGGGGTTGAAGGGGGCGAGGCACGCCCGCACCACCTGGACGTCGTCCACCGCCGCCTCGGTGACGTTCAGGCTCGAGAAGCTCCCGCTCTCCGCGCGGAAGCGGACCCTCATCTGGCCCGACAGCGGCAGGATGGAGCCGAGGTCGAACCGCTTCTCGATCCATGGCGTCTGTGTCGAGCCGACCGACTCGACGTTCGTCCAGTTCACGCCGTCGTTGTTCGAAGCCTGAACCGTGAGCGCGCCTCCCGACAGCACGCCCGAGTCGTCGCTGAACCAGCGCCAGTACTCGACGGCCGCCGCCTGGGCGGACGCGGCGTTGATGGATGGCGAGGTCAGCGTCGTCACGCCGTTGTCCACGTCGCAGGCCTCGGTCGTGCCCCCGGGCGGGCAGTTGCCCGTCACGAAGGCGACCACGCCCGGGGGCGGCGTGTGGTCGTCCTCCGGCTGCACCTGGCCGCCGCCGGTGCCGTTCGGATCCACGCGGACCCAGCGGCTGCTCGTCGAGGAGGTGTCCCCGCTCGTGAAGAAAGACCACCCCTGGTCGGTCTCGGCGTCGTCGGCGAACAACGCGGGCTCGAGGAGGAGGTCGAGGCTCGTCGTGGCGTCGGCGAGGACGGTGGCGGCCGCGCGCGTCCGCGAGAAGCCGAACCTCTCGGCGTCGAAGCGCTGCGTCCCCTCGGGGACCGCGGCGAGCGTGAAGGAGCCATCGGGGCCCGTCGTCGTCGAGAACGCCGTTCCGACCACCGACACCCGCGCGCCGGCGATCCCCTGGCTCGTGTCCGAGCGCCTCACGAAGCCGGTGACGGAGCCCGTCGGCAGGGGGTCGAGAGACAGGTCGAGGTCGGTTCTCTCTCCTGCCGCCATCGTCGTCGGGACCATCTCGGCGTGGTAGCCGGGGGCCTTGACCCGGACGGAGTAGGACCCGGCCGGAACCTCCAGGGCATAGACGCCGTCGGGGCCCGTCGTCGCGGACCGCCCCGTCTCGAGGACGGCGACCTTCGCACCGGCGACCGGAGCCGAGCTGACCGCGTCCCGCACCACCCCCGACAGCGTCCCGCCCGAGGGGACGTAACGGACGACATAAAGGCCCGTGTCGCGGTCCGACCCGTACGCCCAACCGTCCGGGTCGAACGGCCAGACCTCCCAGTTGCCGTTCGTCCCGCCGGATCCCCCCGGCCACGTGTCGTACCAGCCCAGCTCCACGGGGGCCGTGCGCCGGTGCAGGTCGGTGAGCCGGATCCCCTCGGTGTAGTACGAGGACCACAGCAGTTCCGGGTCGGCGTCGTCGAAGTGGACGTTGTGGATGACGGTGTTCGAGGGAGGCACCCGGTACTCGGAGAGGAGGCGCACATCGGAGGGGTCGGTGATGTCCCAGGCCACGGCGTGTCCTCCAGTGCTCTCGTCGCTGGTCACGCAGACCGAGTGGTCCGGATTGACCGTGCTGTTGTGCGTGACGCCGCCCGGGGTCTCCCAGGACGCGATGAAGGCCAGGTTCGCCTTGTCCGCATCGTTCCAGATCTCCTGGAGGCCGTTGTTGATCTCGGACAGGTAGAGCCGGTCGTCGGCCTCGTAGGAGTCGTGGACGTAGCGCTGCGTGAAGGAGCCCACGTCCACGGGGTTCACGGGGTCGGGTTCGAGGTCGAGGATGCGCATCGCATTGTTGGTGCCGTTGGCGTACAGGAACCCGGTGGCGGTGTTGATGTACAGGGTGTGGGCCGTCACGAACGTCGCCGTGTAGGTGTTGGCCAGGAACGGGGCGCGCGGGTTCGAGAGATCCACGATCTGCATGCCCTCGCCGGTTCCCGTCCCTTCCGTGACCACGTACGCGTACGTCCCGTACGTCTTGCACTCGCGCCACGAGGAGGTGGGGCCCGGGATGAACCCCCTCTCCACCGGGTTCGCTGGATCGGTCACCTCGACGACGGACAGGCCCGTCGTCGCGCAGAGAAGGGCGAACTTCCCGGTGGCGTCGTGGTAGCCGCAGATCGCCGAGTAGGACGGGTACTGGTCGCGCTGGACCAGCAGCTCCATGTCGTCCGAGACCGCGTCCGTGCCGGCCCGGGCGAGTTCGGCCGAGCGGGCGACCTGCTCCGCGCTCAGGTGGAAGTCCACGCTGCGCGCCAGGGCGAACAGCGGCACCTGCTCCTCGGCCCCCGGGAGGGAGTTCCGGCGCTCGCCGGGATGACGTGCCGAGATCTCGAGGTCGTAGACGCCGGTCCGTTCCAGGATCAGGGTGGCTTCGTAGTGAGGGCCGCGGTGTGCGCCGATCCACCCGAGCCTGCCCGTCGTGACCGCGCCGTCCTCCTGGCGCCTGCACCGGTACCGCACGTCGAGGCCCGCCACAAGCGAGCCCTCGGCCAACCCGAACGGGTTGCCGGCACTGGCGACGACGTACAGCTCCAGACGCCAGGTGGCCTGGGCGGGCGTTCGCTCGGGGTCCGCGGTGGGGGAGGCGAGGTCGGGCTTCGCGACGAGGGTGTGGATCAGCGCGACGTCGAGGCCGCCCTGGCTCAGGACCGGTCCCAGCAGCTCGCGTTCCGCGATGCGGACGCGGGGCACGGGCGGATGGTCGCTCGGTCGCGCCGCGGCCGCCCACGCCCCTCCCGCGGCGATGGCCGCGGCGAGGATTCCCGCATCCCGACCGAAGCGGCGCACGGTGCGACGAGACATGCCTCCCCTCCCTGTCGCGCGCCTCCGGAGGCCGCGCGCGGGCACCCTATGTACCGCCTGCACGCGCGAAGTCAAGCGGCAATAGCTGGCACGGCGCGAGGTCGGCCCACCCCCTCCGCTTTGCCGGACGGCCACCACCATGTAGCATCGGCACCGGCAGGGACGCCGGAGGGCCTCGCGTGGAAGCTCCGTGGCTTCGCTTCTACGAGCCGGGCGTTCCACGCTCGCTCGAGATCCCGGACCTCACCGTGCCCGACCTGCTCGAGGCCGCCGCGCGAAGCGGCGGGAGCCGCCCCGCGCTCCGCTTCTTCGTCCACCCGCGGCTGCCGTCCTCGAGGATGAGCTACGGCGAGCTGCGGGAGGCCACGCTCCGCTTCGCCGCCGCGCTGCGCGGGCTCGGCGTGCGAAAGGGGGACCGGGTGGCGGTCATGCTGCCCAACTGTCCCCAGTTCGTCGTCGCCTTCTACGGGGCGCTGCGCGCGGGAGCGGTCCTCGTCCACACGAACCCGCTCTACGTGAGCCGCGAGATGAGGGAGCAGTTCGAGGACGCGGAGGCCGAGACCGTCGTGCTGCTCTCCCAGTTCCTGCCGCGCCTCCGGGAGATCGAGAACGCCACCCGCGTCCGGCGCACGATCGTCGTGGACCTCGCGGACTGCCTCCCGCTCCTCGCGCGTCTGGTCGCCCGCCTCGCCGAGCGCAGGCGCGGCGAGCGGGTCGGCGTCCCGCGGGAACCCGGCGTGTTCTCCTTTCGCCGCCTGCTCGCGGAGCACCCTCCGGAGCCCGCGCGAATCGACGCCGCGCCGTCGGACCTGGCGCTCCTCCAGTACACCGGAGGGACCACGGGAACGCCGAAGGCGGCGATGCTCACCCACCGCAATCTCGTGGCGAACACGCTGCAGGTGGCCGCATGGTTCGCCGAGGCACAGCACGGGCGGGAGGTCGTGCTCGCCGCGATCCCTTTCTTTCACGTCTACGGCATGACGACCTGCCTGCTGTTCGGGATCCACAAGGGGGCCCAGATCGTCATGCTGCCGAGGCCGAGGCCGGTGGACCATGTCCTCGCCCTTCTCGAGAAGTGCCGCGTCACGTTCTTCCCCGGCGTGCCCACGCTCTACAGCGCGGTCAACAACCATCCCCGCGCCGGCGAATTCGACCTTCGCTCCGTGCGGTTCTGCATCAGCGGAGCGGCGCCCCTGCCCCGGGAGGTCGCGCAGATCTTCGAGTCCCTGACCGGAGGGAAGCTCGTGGAAGGCTACGGCCTGACGGAGGCCTCGCCCGTCACCCACTGCAATCCGCTGTTCGGCCTTCGCAAGCCCGGCAGCATCGGCGTCCCGCTGCCCGAAACCGAAGCGCGGATCGTGGACCTCGAGACGCGCGAGACGCTTCCCCCGGGAGCGGAAGGGGAGCTCGCCATCCGCGGTCCGCAGGTCATGCTCGGCTATTGGAGGCGGCCGGAGGAGACGGCACTCGCGATCCGCGACGGCTGGCTCCACACCGGCGACGTCGCCCGGATGGACGAGGACGGCTACTTCTACGTCGTGGACCGCAAGAAGGACATGATCAACGCCTCGGGCTTCAAGGTCCTTCCGCGGGAGGTGGAGGAGGTGCTCTATTCGCACCCCAAGGTGCGGGAGGTGGCGGTGGCCGGACTTCCCGATCCCTACCGCGGCGAGACGGTCAAGGCCTACGTCGCCCTGAAGGAGGGAGAGAAGGCCACCGAGGACGAGCTTCGCGACTTCTGCCGGCGGCACCTGGCCGCGTTCAAGGTGCCGACCCGGATCGAGTTCCGGCAGGAGCTGCCGAAGTCGGTGGTCGGAAAAATCCTGCGGCGCGCGCTCGTCGAGGAGGAGCGGGCGAGGCTCGCCTCCGGCGAGAGGCCGTCCTGAGGGCGCCGCGTCACGGCTCGCGCGACGGCCGAGGGAGGGAGGATCGCCTCGGGTCCGCCGCCGCAGGGGCCCGCTGCGGTCGCCTCGCGTCGAGGGAGATCGCCAGGACGATGCCTCCTGGACCCGGAACGAGCCGCAGCCGCGGGGGACGGTCGGGCGGCCGCGCCGTCCTTTCTCGCTCGGCGCGCCGCGCGACGATCGCCTTCGAGACGAAGTGACCGAGCAAGGCTCCGGCCGCGACGTCCGAGGCCCAGTGGACGTCGCGCTCGATGCGGGAGAGTCCGACGAGGGTCGCGATCGGGTAGGCCGTGGCGGCCGCCGGCCTGCCGTGCCGCTCGGCCAGAACGGTCGCGAACGCGAAGGCGCGCGCCGCGTGCCCCGAGGGGAAGAACGAGGATCCTTCGAAGAACTGCCCGGCGCGAGTGTGCGGGTTCGGCTCCTTGCGGCCGAACGCACCCTTCGCCGCGAGGTCGAGGACCTCCGTGAACAGCAGGGCCTCGCCGAGGGCACGGCCCGTCTCGGCGAGGGCGGGCTTGCGGGCGAGCTGGCCGATGCCGTAGACGGCGAGCGCCCCGAGGCTCGTGTGGCGGACCTTCCCGATGGGCTCGATCCGCCGCTCCCACCGGTCGAGCGCGGGTCTGCGG
This sequence comes from Acidobacteriota bacterium, assembly GCA_037446795.1. Classification (GTDB taxonomy): domain Bacteria; phylum Acidobacteriota; class Polarisedimenticolia; order Polarisedimenticolales; family JBBIHW01; genus JBBIHW01. The sequence goes on along the minus strand of JBBIHW010000099.1, from coordinate 2,112 downwards.
CGCTCCTGGACCTCGCGGCGGATCTCGTCGTCGAGGAGGACCAGGCCCGCGATCCCGGCCAGGACGGCCGTCGCCTTCGCGGTCCCTTCCGCAGTTCGCCTCGCGGGAAACGTGACGAGGTACCGGAAGTCGCCGGCCAGGTTCCGCACGAAGGAGCCGCGGGGGTTCCGCGGATCGGTCTCGGGGGTGGGCACGGGCGACTCGCCGGCGGATGTCGCCGGCGGAGCGGCGAGGGCGAGACTCGCTGCGCCGGCGAGGGTCCCGAGGGCGAGGAGCCTGCCCGGATGCTTCGTCAAGTCGCCTCCCGTGGAAAGCTCGACCCCGCCATGCTGCACCGGATCTGCTCGAGCCGATCCCCCCGAGCCCGGTCTCGCCCGACTGTGCGGTGCTGTCTTTGACGCGGGCGAAGGATCCGCGGAACAATGACGCGCGGATGGGCAGACGGGAACGAGCAGTGTCCCGCGCGTGGCGGCGCCGTGAGAGTCCGGAGGCCGCCGCCGGTTCCCTCGAATCCTCTCCGCTCGCTCGCGCCGCTCTGGCCGCCGCCCTGCTCGCGGCGGTGTTCGTCGCCTTCCTGCCGGCGCTCGGAGGCGGCTTCGTCTGGGACGACGTGGACTACGTGAGGACCAACGAGACCATCCGCTCCCTCGACGCAGGCAGGATCCTCTCCTTCTTCGCGACACCCCAGCAAGGGAACTACCATCCGCTGACGATCTCGAGCCTCGCGGTGAACTACGCCCTGGGTGCGCTCGACCCGTTCGGCTACCACCTGGTCAACGTGCTCCTGCACGTCGCGAACACCTTCCTCGTCCACCGCCTCGCCGCGAGCCTCTCCCGGCGCGACGACGTGGCGCTGCTGGCGGCGGCATTCTGGGGTCTCCACCCGCTGCGGGTGGAATCGGTCGCCTGGGTGTCCGGGCGGAAGGACCTGCTGTACACCGCCTTCTTCCTGACCTCGCTCCTCGCGTACCGGCGGTACGCCGGAAAGGGCCGGGCGCTGTCCGCCTACCTCGCCTCCCTGGGCACGTATCTCCTCTCGCTGCTCTCGAAGGGGATGGCCGTGTCCCTGGCGCTCGTCCTGCCCCTCTCGGACTTCCTCGACCGGCGGCGGCCGACGGCACGGTCGGTTCTCGACAAGGTCCCCTTCTTCGTTCTCTCGCTCGCGTTCGGATGGATCGCGCTCGTCGCGCAACAGGAGGCGGGCGGGATCAAGCAGTGGCGCCCGCTCCCGGAGCGGGCGGCCGTGGCCGCCTACGGCATCGTCGCCTATGTCGGCAAGACGGTCTGGCCCCTCGAGCTCTCCGCTCTCTATCCCTACCCCGGCCCGCCCGGCGATCCTCTCCCGCTCGCCTACACGATCGCCCCCTTCGCGGTGCTCGGGATCGGGGTCGCGGTCGCGCTGTCGCTGCGGTGGACTCGCAAGGTCGCGTTCGGGTTCTTCTTCTACCTGGCCAACGTCCTCTTCGTGCTCCAGCTCGTCCCCGTGGGTGTGGCCGTCATCGCCGATCGGTACACGTATCTCTCGTCCGTCGGGCTGGCGGTCCTGATGGGGGAGGCTTTCGCGTCGGCGCGCGACCGTCTCGGGAGGTCCGGGAAGATGCGGCGCCTCGGGATCCTCGCCCTCGCCCTGCTGCCGCTGGCAGCGCTGGGTGTTCTGTCCTGGCAGCGGTGCCGCGTCTGGCGGGACAACCTCTCGCTCTGGACCGATGTGCTCTCCAAGTACCCCGACTCGCCCATCGCGTACAACAATCGCGGCAACGCCAGGGCCGATCTCGGCGATCGCGCGGGCGCGGCCCGCGACTACGAGCAGGCGATCCGCCTCCAGCCGGACTTCGTCCAGGCCCTCTACAACCGGGCGTATCTCGCTGGAGAGGAGGGAGACTTCGCGCAGGCCGCGGCGGGGTTCTCCCGGGTCTTGGAGCTTGCCCCGGACATGATCCAGGCCCGGCTCAATCGCGGCGACGCGTACGTGAGGCTCGGGCGAATGCGGGATGCCATCGGGGACTACGATCGCGTCCTGGCTGTCCAGCCCGACTGGGCGCCGGCCTACGCCGGCCGCGCGCAAGCGTGGGCGGCCCTCGGTCAACTGTCGCGGGCCGTCGAGGACGCGCG